>NZ_DAOLKE010000231.1:0-5739 GCF_035331805.1 Plasticicumulans sp.
CCCGGCAGTGCGCGCTCGCGTGCGGGCAGCGCGGCGCCAGCAGGCAGCCCTGGCGGCGGTCGTACTGGCCGGGCACGACGCCGGGCAGCGCGTACAGGCGGCGTGCGCCGGGTTCGGCGCGCTCGGGCAGCGCCGCGAGCAGCGCGGCGGTATACGGGTGGCGCGGAGCCGCGAACACCGCACCGACCGTGCCGCTCTCGACCACCTGGCCGGCGTACATCACCAGCAGCCGGCTGCAGGCGCCGGCGACGACGGCCAGATCGTGCGTGATCAGCATCATGCCCATGCGGTTGCGCACCTGCAGCTCGCCGAGCAGGTCGAGGATCTGCGCCTGGATGGTCACGTCGAGCGCCGTGGTCGGCTCGTCGGCGATCAGCAGGCTCGGGTTGCAGGCGATCGCGAGCGCGATCATCACGCGCTGGCTCATGCCGCCGGAGAGCTGGTGCGGATACGCATCGAGACGGCTCGCCGGGTCCGGGATGCCGACGCGCTCCAGCAACTCGCGCGCGCGCTGGCGGCGGGCGCGGCGGCTGCCGCCCTCGTGCACGGCCAGCGTCTCCATGATCTGGAAGCCGACCGTGTAGCAGGGGTCGAGGCCGCTCATCGGGTCCTGGAACACCATCGCGATGTCCTTGCCGGTCAGGCGCCGGCGCGCGCGCCCGGACAGCGCCAGCAGATCCTCGCCATCGAAATACAGCCGCCCGGCGCGCACGCGGCCGGGGAAGTCGATCAGGCCCATCAGCGCCAGCGAGGTCACCGACTTGCCGGAGCCGGACTCGCCGACGATGCCGAGCACCTCGCCGCGTTCGAGCGTGAACGACACGCGATCGACGGCCCGGAACGGCCGCGCCTCGGTGCCGAAGTCCACGCACAGGTTTTCGATCTCGAGCAGCGCCACCGGCGACGGACTCCCCTAGCGCTTCAGGCGCGGATCGAGCGCATCGCGCAGTCCGTCGCCCATCAGGTTGAAGGCCAGCACCGTGATCAGGATCGCCAGCCCCGGAAAGCTGACCACCCACCACGCGCGCTGGATGAACTGGCGCGCATCGGCAAGCATCGTCCCCCACTCCGGTGTCGGCGGCTGCGCGCCGAGGCCGAGGAAACCGAGGGCGGCGGCATCGAGGATCGCCGACGAGAAGCCGAGCGTCGCCTGCACGATCAGCGGCGCCAGACAGTTCGGCAGCACGTTGACGAACATCTGCCGCAGCCGTCCGGCCCCGGCCAGTTCGCTGGCGGTCACGTAGTCCTTCGACAGCTCGGCGAGCACGGCCGCGCGCGTCAGGCGCACGTAGTGCGGCAGCACGACGATCGCGATCGCGACCATGGCGTTGACGAGGCTCGGGCCGAGCACGGCGACGATCGCGATCGCGAGCAGCAGGCTCGGCAGCGCCAGCATCACGTCCATCAGCCGCATGATCAGCGCATCGACGACGCCGCGCGCGAAGCCCGCGACCAGGCCGAGCACGATGCCGGCACCGAGCGACAGCGTCACGACGATGCAGCCGACCGCGAGCGACAGCCGCGCCCCGAACAGCAGGCGCGACAGCAGGTCGCGGCCGACATCGTCGGTGCCGAGCCAGAAGCGCGGGTCGCCGCCGGCGCTCCAGGCCGGCGGTTTCAGCAGCGCATCGCGGTACTGCGCATCGGGCGCGTGCGGCGCGATCCACGGCGCGGCGAGCGCCAGCGCGATCAGCACGACGATGACGATCAGCCCGGCGAAGGCACCGGGATTGGCGCGGAAGTGCCGCCAGTTCTCGCGCCACGGCGCCGGCGGCGCCGGCAGCACGGCCTCGATTTCCTGCAGCGCCTCGTGGCTGCCGGCCGCGAAGCTTCCGGCCGGCACGGTGGCCGCCGGGACCTGTGGCTCCCCCGGACGCTCAGCGGCCATGGCGGATGCGCGGGTTGATGAGGCCGTAGAGCAGGTCGACGGCGAGGTTCACGGCCATCACCACCGCCGCGACCAGCAGGATGCCGCCCTGCACCGCCGGGTAGTCGCGCCGCGCGATCGAGTCGATCAGCCACTTGCCGACGCCCGGCCACGCGAAGATGGTCTCGGTCAGGATCGCGCCGGCGAGCAGCGTGCCGGTCTGCAGGCCGATGACGGTCACGACCGGGATCAGCGCGTTGCGCAGCGCATGCACGCCGATCACGCGCAGCGGCGACAGGCCGCGGGCGCGGGCGGCACGGATGTAGTCCTCGCGGATCACTTCGAGCATCGCCGAGCGCGTCATGCGCGCGATCACCGCGAGCGGAATCGTGCCGAGCACGATCGCCGGCAGCACGAGATGGTGCAGCGCCGACAGGAAGGCATCGACATCGCCGGCGAGCAGCGTGTCGATCAGCAGGAAGCCGGTGACCGGCTCGACGTAGAACATCACCGAGATCCGCCCCGACACCGGCGTCCAGCCGAGCTGCACCGAGAACAGCAGGATCAAGAGCAGCGCCCACCAGAAGATCGGCATCGAATAGCCGGCGAGCGACACGCCCATGACGCCGTGATCGAACAGCGTGCCGCGGCGCACGGCCGCGAGGATGCCGACCGGCAGCCCGATCAGCGTCGCGATCAGCATCGCCGCGAGCGACAGCTCGACGGTCGCCGGAAACAGCGTCAGGAACTCGCCGAGCACCGGCTGGCGGGTGTTGATCGAGCGGCCGAGGTCACCGTGCAGCAGGTCGCCGAGATAGCCGAGGTACTGCTGCCACAGCGGCCGGTCGAAACCGAGTTCGGCCATCATCCGCGCGTGGCGCGCCGGGTCCATGCCACGCTCGCCGGCCATCATCTCCAGCGGATCGCCGGGGATCAGGTGGATCAGCGCGAACGCGATCGCCGTGACGCCGAGGAAGGTCGGCAGCAGCAGCAGCCCGCGGCGCAGCAGGAAGCCGATCACGCCGGCCGCCCCGGCCGCGGATGCGCAGGCCGCATCACTTCAGGTCCACGCCGTAGAACAGGTTCAGCCCGAAGGGGTGAATCCTGAAACCCTGCACTTCCTTGCGCACCGGCTGGTAGACGACCGAGTGCGCGATCGTGATCCACGGCGCCTGCTCCTTGAACACCACCTGCGCCTGTCCGTAGAGCTGCGTGCGCTCGGCCGGATCGCTGACCTGGCGGGCCTTCGTGACCAGGTCCTGATACGGCTGGAAGCACCACTTCGCGTAGTTGCTGCCGTTGTCGGCGGCCTCGCAGGACAGCAGCGTCGCGAGGAAGTTGTCCGGGTCGCCGTTGTCGCCGGTCCAGCCCATCAGCGCCGTCTGGTGATCGCCGGCCTTCAGGCGCTTGAGGTACTCGCCCCATTCGTAGCTGACGATCTTCGCCTTCACGCCGATCTTCGCCCAGTCGGCCTGGATCATCTCGGCCATGCGTCGCGCGTTCGGGTTGTACGGGCGCTGCACCGGCATCGCCCACAGGTCGGTCTCGAAGCCGTCGGCGAGGCCGGCCTGCTGCAGCAGCTGCTTCGCGCGCTGCGGGTCGTAGGCGTAGTCCTGCACCGCGTCGTTGTACGACCAGATGGTCGGCGGGATCGGGTTCTTCGCGACCGTGCCGGCGCCCTGATAGACGGCCTCGATGATCGCAGCCTTGTTGACGGCGAAATTCAGCGCCTGCCGCACGCGCACGTCATCGAAGGGTTTCTTCTTGGTGTTGAAGGCCAGATAGCCGATGTTCAGGCCCGGCTGGCTCAGCAGCTCGACCTTCGGGTCCTGACGCATGCGATCCAGATCGGCCGGATTCGGATAGCTCATGACCTGGCATTCGTTGGCGTCGAGCTTGGCGTAGCGCACCGAGGCATCGGGCGTGATCGCGAACACCAGATTGTCGATCGGCGCCTTGCCGCGCCAGTAATCGGGATTGGCCTTGTAGCGGATCACTGCATCCTTCTGGTACGCGACGCGCTGGAACGGCCCGGTGCCGACCGGTTCGAGGTCGATGACTTCGGGCGTGCCGGCCTTCAGCATCGCATCGGCGTATTCGGCCGACATGATTGACGCGAAATCCATCGCGATGTTGGCGAGAAACGGCGCCTCCGGGCGCTTCAGCGTGAAGCGCACCGTGTGATCGTCGAGCTTCTCGATTCTGTCGATCACCGCCGGCATGTCCATGCCTTCGAAGTATTCGTAGCTGCCGCCCGAGACCTTGTGGAACGGGTGGTTCGGATCAAGCTGGCGCTGGAACGAGAACAGCACGTCATCGGCGTTGAAGTCGCGCGTCGGCCTGAACTTCGCCGTCGTGTGGAATTTGACGCCCTTGCGCAGGTTGAACGTGTAGACGAGGCCATCCGGCGAGATCGTCCATGACTCGGCGAGCCCGGCGACCAGCGTCGTCGCACCGCGCTCGAACTCGGTCAGCCGGTTGTAGATCGGCTGCGAGGCGGCATCGAAGGTCGTGCCGGCCGTATAGAACTGCGCGTTGAAGCCCTCGGGACTGCCTTCCGAGCAGTAGACCAGCGTTTTCGCGGCCTGGGCGAGCGGCGGCGCGAGCAGGGCGGCAAGGGCAAGAACGACGGCGGTCTGACGACGGGACATCATGGTCTGGCGACTCCGCAGCACGGTGAATGGCGCGCAGCGTAGCCCAGTGGCACGCAGCAAAGCGGTTCAGGGGCCCGGATTCGTCGCCGGGGTGTCAACTGTCTGCAACGTGTGCAGGCCGTACTGCACCAGCAGCCAGGCCAGCGCCGAACAGCCGGCCGCCACGACGAAGGTCAGCGCCCCGCCCCAGGGCAGCCACAGCGTGCCGGCCAGCCACGCGCCGAACGCCGCCCCGGCCCCGGTGCCGAGACTCGAATACAGCGCCTGTCCCTGCCCGGCGTGCGCCGGCCCGAAGCGCTGCTGCACGAGCTGCAGCGTGCAGGCGTGAAAGGCCGCGAAGCTCGCCGCATGCAGCAGCTGTGCGACGAGCAGCAGCGCCCACACCTCGACCGCCAGCCCGAGCAGCAGCCAGCGCAGCACGCTCAGCGCCACCGCCAGCTGCAGCAGCCGCCGCAGGCCGACGCGCGGCAGCCCGTGCGGCAGCCACGCGAACAGCCCGACCTCGGCCACCACACCGAGCGCCCACAGCAGCCCGGCCGTGCGCTCGCCGATGCCGTGCTCGCCGAGATACAGCGTGAAGAACGTGTAGTACGGACCGTGCGCGGCCTGCTGCAGGAAGCCGGTCGCGATCAGCGCCCAGACCGCCTTCGTGCGCAGCAGCTGCCCGAGCGGTGTCGCCGAATCCTGCGCACGCGCGACCGGCGGCTCCGGCACCAGCAGCCCGGCCACGAAGATCGCGACCAGCCCGGCCAGCATCGCCCACGGGATCACGAGCGCCCCGCATGCGGCCACCACCGCCCCGCCGCCGGCCGCGACGACGATGAAGCCGATCGACCCCCACAGCCGGATGCGCCCGTAGCGGTGCGCATCACGCCCCAGATGCGCGAGCGTCACCGCCTCGAACTGCGGCAGCGCCGCCGTCCAGAAGAAGCAGAACACCGCCATCACCGCCGCCTGCCCGGCAAAACTGTCGCCGACCGCGAACACGCCGTTAAAGCACAGCACCGTCGCCGCGCCGCCGGCCCGCACGATCGCCATGCGCCGCCCGCTGCGATCCGCCAGCCACCCCCACAGATGCGGCGCCACCAGCCGCGAGGCCGAATACAGCGCCAGCAGCGTGCCGATCGCTGCCGCCGGGAAGCCCAGCTCGCGCAGGTACACCGGCCAGAACGGCAGGAACACGCCGACGGCGGCGAAATAGGCGAAGTACCAGAGGGC
>NZ_DAOLKE010000232.1:0-5726 GCF_035331805.1 Plasticicumulans sp.
TTCAGAACGCGAAGCACGAGCAGCCGAACGCGCCCCAGAAGCCCTGCAGCTCGCCGGCGGCGACCGGGACTGCGGCGCGGCGGGCGCGGTCGTGGGCGTGGCCGTGCACGGCGCAGGCACCCAGGCACTGGTGCGGCAGCGCGGCGGCGGGCGGAGCGGGGCGGTGATGGCCAGGCGCGATCGCGACCGGCGACCATTCCGGCAGCACCGGCAGCGGCGGCGGCGCCAGCGGGGCGAAGCCGCCCGCGGCGTGCACGATGCGGCCGCCGACGACGGTCAGCAGCGATTCGATCGCGCGGATGTCCTCTTCCGGCACCGAGAAGTAATCGGCCGACAGCACGGCCAGGTCGGCCAGCTCGCCGACGCGGATGCGGCCCTTGTTGCCCTGATCCGACGAGAACCAGGCGCTGCCGGCCGTCCAGAGTTCGAGCGCGGTGTCGCGCGCGAGACCGTGCGGGGCCAGCGCCAGGCCGCCGACCGTGCGGCCGCTGACCAGCCAGTACAGCGCCGTCCACGGGTTGTAGCTCGCCACGCGCGTGGCATCGGTGCCGGCGCCGACCGGGATGCCGAGTTCGAGCATGCGCGCCACCGGCGGCGTCGCGCGCGCGGCCTCGGCGCCGTAGCGCTCGACGAAGTACTCGCCCTGGAAGGCCATGCGGTGCTGGATGGCGATGCCGCCGCCGAGTGCGCGGATGCGTTCGAGGTTGCGCGGGCTGACCGTCTCGGCGTGGTCGAAGAACCACGGCAGGCCGGCGAACGGCAGGTCGCGATCGACGCGCTCGAACACGTCGAGCATGCGCGTGATCGATTCGTCGTAGGTCGCGTGCAGCCGGAACGGCCAGCGTCCGGCGACGAGCCGGCGCACGACGGCTTCGAGCTCGGTCTCCATGCGCACCGGCAGCTCCGGGCGCGGCATCACGAAGTCCTCGAAGTCGGCGGCCGAGAACGCCAGCATCTCGCCGGCGCCGTTGTGCCGGTACCAGTCATCGCCCTGGCGCAGCGGCACGGTTTCGGTCCAGTGCGTGAAGTCGTCGAGCTCCTGCCCGGGGCGCTGCGTGAACAGGTTGTAGGCGATGCGCACGGTCAGCTCGCCGTCGGCGGCGAGGCGGTCGATCACCGCGTAGTCGTCCGGGTAGTTCTGGAAGCCGCCGCCGGCGTCGATGGCGCTGGTGACGCCGAGGCGGTTCAGCTCGCGCATGAAGTGGCGCGTCGAGTTGGCCTGCTGCTCCAGCGGCAGCTTCGGGCCTTTCGCCAGCGTCGCGTACAGGATCATCGCGTTCGGCTTCGCGAGCAGCAGGCCGGTCGGCTCGCCGGCGGCGTCGCGTTCGATCGCGCCGCCGGGCGGCTCGGGCGTGTCCCTGGTGTAGCCGACGGCGCGCAGCGCGGCGCGGTTGAGCAGTGCGCGGTCGTACAGGTGCAGCACGAACACCGGCGTTTCCGGTGCCGCGGCGTTCAGCTCGGCGAGCGTCGGCAGGCGCTTCTCGGCGAACTGGAATTCGGTCCAGCCGCCGACCACGCGCAGCCACTGCCCGGGCGGCGTGCGCTGCGCCTGGCGGCGCAGCAGCGCCAGCGCATCGGCGAGCGAGGGCAGGCCCTCCCAGCGCAGTTCGAGGTTGTAGTTCAGGCCGCCGCGGATCAGGTGCAGGTGCGAGTCGATCAGGCCGGGAATCGCGCAGTGGCCATCGAGGCTGACGACGACGCTGGCCGGCCCCTGCCAGCGCATCACCTCGGCGGCATCGCCGACCGCGACGAAGCGCCCGGCGCGGATGGCGACGGCGCTCGCGTCCGGGCGCTCGCGATCGACGGTATGGAAGCGGCCGTTCAGCAGGATCAGCTCGGCGCCGGAGCCGGAGTCGGCGGAGGGAGCAGCGGATGCGTCGGCGGACATGCGCGGATACCTCGGGGGGAGCGGGGGGAGAGCCGCCGCGCACGGTGCGGCGGCGGGGATTCAGCGCGTCAGCCAGCCGGCGAGCCGGCGCGTCAGCCACGGCATCACCGCGCAGACGACGATCAGCACGATGCTGAGCGCGACGACGAAGTTGCCGGCCAGCCAGCCGCCGAGCCACGGCCAGCGCGTGAACGCCGGCTGCCAGAGCTGCGGCACGATCAGCGTCAGCGGCCAGATCACCGCGAAGGTCATCAGCACCTGCTTCCAGAGCCGCGGCGGCTGCGCGCCGGCCGGCGTGAACCAGAAGGCCGCACCGGGGCGGATGTCCAGGTCCTCACCGGCGGCGAGCAGCGGCCGGATCTGCTCGATCAGCTCGCGCCGGTCGGCCGATTCCATCCAGCGGCGCAGCTGCTCCAGGCGCTCGAAGCGCAGCACGATCGTGTACGGCGTGCCGGGCGCATCCGGGCGGATGACGCTGACGCCGAGATGGCCCGGATACGTGGCCGCCACCGGCATGATCCGCGTCAGCCAGCGCTCGTAGTCCGCGCGCCGGCGGGGTTCGACGCGGTGGCGGATCACGAAGCTGACGTGGCCGGCGTGGGCACCGCCGAACACCGCGGCGGGCGGTTCGGAAGGCTCGGGCGGCTCGGGCGCTGCGGCTGCCGGTGCGGCGGCGTTCACTTGCGCACGCTGCCGCGCCACTGGCCGCGCTGCTGTGCGCCGTGCACGCGCGTGTAGGCGTAGTCGACACCCATGCCGTAGGCGCCGCTGTGCTCGCGCACGATGGCCATGACCTCGTCGTAGTGCTCGCGCCGCGCCCAGTCGCGCTGCCATTCGAGCAGGGTCTGCTGCCAGGTCAGCGGCCGGATGCCGGCCTGGATCATGCGCAGCATCGAGTAGTCGTGCGCGTCCTTGCTGGTGCCGCCGCAGGCATCGGCGACGACGTAGACCTCGTAGCCGTCGAGCATCGCCGAGTTGGCGGCCGAGTTGATGCAGACCTCGGTCCAGAGGCCGGAGAGGATCAGCTTCCGGCGGCCGCTGCCATTGATCGCGTCGCGCACCTTGGCATCGTCCCAGGAATTCATGCTGGTGCGCTCCAGCAGGGCTGCGTCCGGATAGACGTCGAGCAGCTCCGGCCACGTGTAGCCGCTGAAGGATTCGGTCTCGACCGTGGTGATGAAGGTCGGCACGCCGAACACCTTCGCCGACTTGGCGAGGGCGACGACGTTGTTCTTCAGCGTCTGGCGATCGATGTTGGCGACGCCGAAGGCCATCTGCGGCTGGTGATCGATGAACAGCAGCACGCTGTTGTCGGGCGTCAGCTGTTCGAGCGCGGTACGGTCGGTCATGGGTCGGCTCCTGCGGAGGGGATGAGCTTTCTTTCGAAGACCCGGCCGGGCGAGCCAGCCTGCGCAGGTTTCGGGCCAGTTCGCACAAGGTGGAAAAAACCGAGTGTTACACTCGGAATGTGAACAGGCGTTCATGCACGGTTGCAGCCTGCGTTGCAGACACGTTTCATGGTTGCGCTGTCATGAAACATCCGCTGCGACATCCCCCTGATTTTCCTGCGGCTGAAACCCTTCCCCCGATGACCGATCCCTCTCCCCCGAACGGCCCGGCCTTCGCCGCGCTGCGTGCCGACATCGAGCATCTGCTGCAGCGCTTCACGCTCGGCGAGCACGGCGGACGCATGCTGCTGCAGGGCCGGCGCATGGTCGTGCAGTCGGCGCGCTCGCTCGGGCAGCTGCGCGAGGAGCTGATCCGCATGCTCGGCGCCGATCTGGCGCGCGGCGTGCTGAAACGCTACGGCTACCAGTCCGGCTTCCAGGACGGCCACGCGCTGCGCCTGCGCCATCCGGAGCTGCCGGTCGAGCTGCAGATGCACCTCGGCACCGTGCTGCACGAGCGCGAGGGCCACGCGCGCATCGAGACCGAGCCCGAGGGCACGCACGTCGATCTGGCGCGCGGCGTGCTCGACATCCGCTCGCGCTGGCACGACTCGGTCGAGGCCGAGCAGCACCACCTGCTGCTCGGGCGCAGCAGCGAACCGGTGTGCTGGACGCTCTCCGGCTATGCCAGCGGACACCTGAGCTACCTGCTGCAGCGCGAGGTCGTGATCGTCGAGACCGCCTGCCGCGCCCAGGGCCATCCGTACTGCCGCTTTCGCGTCGGCTTTCGCGAGGACATGGAAAAACACTTCCCCGGCTGCGCGGATGACTATCGCCGACTCGACCTCGGCCGGCTGTTCCGCGAGCTGGAGCAGACCGTCGAGGCGCAGAGCCGCACGATCCGCGAACTGCGCGAACAGCTCGGCGCCGCGCCGGCCGCCGGCGCGGCGGCCTCGGCGGCATTCTCGACGCTGACCGGCCGCAGCCCCGCGCTCGCGCGCGCCATCGACATCGCGCGCGCGGTCGCCGGTGTCAGCTCGACGGTGCTGGTGACCGGCGAGAGCGGCACCGGCAAGGAGTTGCTGGCGCGCGGCATCCACGCCGCCTCGGCGCGCGCCGCCGGACCGTGGATCGCGCTCAACTGCGCGACGCTGACCGAAAGCCTGCAGATCGCCGAGCTGTTCGGCCACGCGAAGGGCGCCTATACCGGCGCCGCCGGCGAGCGCGCCGGCCTGTTCGAGGCCGCGAGCGGCGGCACGCTGTTCCTCGACGAGGTCGGCGAGCTGAGCCCCTCGGCGCAGGCCGCGCTGCTGCGCGTGCTGCAGGAAGGCGTGATCGTGCGCGTCGGCGAGCACCGCGAGCGGCCGGTCGACGTGCGCATCGTCGCCGCCACGCACCGCGACCTCGAAGCGCGGGTCGGGGCCGGGCAGTTCCGCGCCGATCTCTTCTACCGGCTCAACGTCGTCAGCATCCGCATGCCGGCGCTGCGCGAGCGCGACAACGACGTGCTGCTGCTCGCGCAGTCGCTGCTCGAACGCTACGGCGCGCGCTTCGGGCGCAACGTGCAGGCGCTGTCGCCGGAGGTGCTGCGGCTGTTCCTCGCGCATCCGTGGCCCGGCAACGTCCGCGAACTCGCCAACGTGCTGGAGCGCGCCGTGCTGCTCGCACGCGGCACGCGCATCGAGCTGGAGGACCTGCCCGATGGCTTCGCCGCTGCCGTGCACGGCGACGGCGCTGCCGCGGCGCTGCCGGGCGCGCCCGAAGTCATCGGGCAGCAGGAACGCGAGCGCATCCGCGCCGCGCTCGAGCGCAGCCACGGCCGGCGCGATGTCGCGGCCACGCTGCTCGGCATCAGCCGCGCGACGCTGTGGCGGCGCATGAAGCGCCTCGGACTGGCCTGAGGGCCGTCAGCCGCTACGCTGACGCAGGTTTCCGCCGCTCCCGCCGAGGTCGCAGCCGTCATGTCCGAGCAAACCGTCCGCCTGCACCGCGTGCTGCGCGCCCCGCCCGGGCGGGTCTACCGCGCCTTCCTCGATGCCGATGCGCTGTGCCGCTGGCTGCCGCCCTACGGCTTCCTGTGCCGCGTGCACGAGCTCGACGCGCAGGTCGGCGGGCACTTCCGCATGTCGTTCCGCAACTTCGCGACCGGGCGCGAACACTTCTTCGGCGGCGAATACCTCGAACTGCTGCCGGAGCAGCGGATCCGCTACGTCGACCGCTTCGATGACCCGAACCTGCCCGGCCTGATGAACGTGACGATCCGGCTGCGCGCGGTGCTCTGCGGCACCGATCTGCAGATCGAGCAGGGCGGCCTGCCCGAAGCCATCCCGGTGGAGATGTGCTACCTCGGCTGGCAGGAATCGCTCATGCAGCTCGCCAGCCTGGTCGAGCCGGAGATTGCGGACTGATACCGCCCACGCCGGAACGCTCGCCTTTTTTCAGCCCCCCGG
>NZ_DAOLKE010000233.1:0-5709 GCF_035331805.1 Plasticicumulans sp.
GCGCACGATGAACCTCATCGGGGATGTTCCGGACGGTGACGGTGGCCATGGCAGTCTTTCCAGGGAGCGTGCTGTCGATGCTGTCATCGCTGACGGGTGACATCAACTTGCCAGCGCCGAGGATCGATCTTCTTGCCCGCCTTGCCGGGAGCCTCCGCTCCCGGCCTCTGCGAAAGGCAGTTCAGTAGCGATACCGCCGCTCGGGCTTGCTGACCTCGTGACCGACGACGCCGCCGACGGCGGCACCGCCGACCGTGCCGAGCGCGCTGCCGTTGGTCAGCACGGAACCGGCGACGCCGCCGATGGCGGCACCGGCCACGGTGCTGCGGTCCTGATGATTCATGCCGGCACAGGCGGCGAGGCTGGCGGAAAGCAGGCCGGCGATCAGGAAACGAGTCGGTGTGCGCATGATTTTCGGACTCCCGGGTGATGGCTTCATGACGACCCCGTGGCAGGAGTGACCGGGCTTCATGCACAGAGGTTCCGCAGCGGGCGACGGGGGCGGGGAGGGCGGCGATGGTTGCATGGCTGGCACCGACACACTGGCCATGCGTCGGGAATGCCGGCAGGGGTTGGAGCCGGACCGGTCGCACCGTTGTTCCGTGAGTCCCGGTGCGGACGAGCAGGCGGTTCTCGCCCGCGCGCGTGATGCGGTACAACACCCCCGTCACGACCCGGCCTGCACCCGCGCACGGAGGCTCCCATGCCCGCTCCGATCTTCATCAGCTATCGCCGCAGTGATACCGCCGGGCACGCCGGGCGTTTGCTCGATCGCTGGTTGCACTAACGGGACAAGAGCGAGTTTTTCTTCGATGTCTGCGCGGTCGAGGCTGGCGAAGCGTTTCCTGAAGCACTCGAACAGACTGTCGATGCAGCGCGGTTGATGCTGAAGGAATCCGCTGCCGCCTTCGCCGCAATGCTCGCTGCCCGGCATTCGAACGAACGGGACTGACGACATGGTCCGGCAATCACTGGCAGAACTTTCAGATCAGTTGCTCGCCAGTCTTGCCTGCAATTCCATCAGCAATTCGGGTATTGCCAGTTCGACCGTATTCCAGAGGATGTCGCGGTCGATGTCGAAATACGCATGAATCAGCCGGTTGCGCATGCCGATGATTGGGGCCTACGGAACATCCTTCAGTTCGGCACGGGGTTCTGCGCTGATTCTTCCGGCAGTTTCACCGATGATCTCGACCAGTCTCGCCAGTGCCAGGCAAAGCATCGCATCGGCATCGAGGTCTGCACGCGTGTGTCCAGCCGCAAACTGCCGGGCCTGTTCGGCCGCCTCGATCATGTGCTGCACGCGCCAGCGATCAGTGGGCGACATACTGCGCCACCGCCGTGCGCACCACATCATCCCGGAAATGCCGGCTCGATTCCGGCGCGGTGCGCAAATCCACCCGTCGGCCGCCGAGCATCACCGACAGTTCCTGTTCGAGTCGCGCCATGTCGAGCAGCGTCGGCCGGGCGTCGGGGGCGAATTCGACCAGCAGGTCGATATCGCTGTCCGGGCCGGCTGTGCCGTGCAGGCGGGAGCCGAATAGGGACAGGCGGCAGATGTGGTTCGCGATGCAGAACTGCGCGAGCGTGGCTTCGTCGAGGTTCAGGTCGGGGTGCATCGGTTTCGCCTCGTGGAGGACCGGGCCGGATGAGCCTGTCGGCCTGCCGCCGTCTGCGCCCGGGCCGGCGCGGGTCGCCTTCGGCGCGCACCGTGCAGGCCCGCAGCATACCGGCGGCATCGCGCACACCGTAGCCGGTCCTGACTGCCATCGGCACGCAGGCCTGCATCTGCGCAGGCCCGGAGGGCTCTGTCCGGCAATCCTGCCCGCCAAGCCCTGCCGGCAAAACCCCCTGAAAAGCTTCGGGCCGGACGCCCGGGGCCGGTGCGCCGGGGTTCTGCTGCCCCTCCCCGAAGCCCGGTCCGAGTCCGTCGATGCCGGACACGATGCGGCCGGCCTGCCGGGCCGCGGTGCGGTGGTTTGCGGCAGGATCGTCGGAGCCGGGCCGGGCGTCGCGGCTGTTTCGGGCGGGGCCGGCGCAGCCGGACGCTGCGGCGGCCTCGTTCCGGGCCTCGGGAACATCCTCTTGAGGAGTTGCCACGGGCCGTGGAGGTGAGAAACCCCGTTCTTGCGCTGTGAGAGTGCAAGAGCGGGGTTGGCAAATCGGGTGAGCGGGTCCGCAGGCTGGTCGAGGCTCGAAACCTGGCCTCCACCCTGCAAGCGTCATCGATCACCTGCCAGCAAACAGTCTCATGAATGGAATGTACGAATGGCTGAAGTGTCTCTGCAGACTTTACCGTTCTGGTAATCAGCAGTTACCGTCGTAACGCATTCCGTTGTATTTGAACCGGCGCAAATGCAGCAGACCAAGAAGACCGGTGCCGATCAGCATTAAGGGTGCAGGTTCTGGAATGCTGGTACTGGAGCTGGGAATCACGTTGAGCAAAAGTGCATGGTAATCACCATTGCTTTGACGACCATAAGCGGCGATTGATCCTGATTCATTGATGTCGTAGGCAATCCGGATGAGCCAGCCGGAGGCCGGATCAATCAGGTCATTCAGGTCGAGCAGGTTGCCGCTGGAATACAGGAATGCGTGATAGATAGAGCCGGAAATGTTGGATGAGCCAACCACGACACCGGCATCGTTGATCGCATAAGCTTCGCTTGTCGTCCCGCCAAGGGTGCCGATATCCTGCATGATACCATTGCTGTACAGAAAGGCATGGCGCAGGTTGCTGCCGACGGGATAGGCATAGCCGACGATCTGGCCGGCGTTGTTGATATCTGCGGCACTGCTGTTGGTGCCGCCCAGCGTACCGATGTCGACCATGCTGACGCCGTCATATACGAAGGCGTGGTAGTTGGTGCTGCCGGTCACTTCAGAATTTCCGACAACCTGGCCAGCATCGTTCATGCTGTTGCCCTGACTGTTCACCCCGCCCAGGGTGCCCAGATCCTGCATGATGCCGTTACTGTACAGAAAGGCATGCCGGGTCGTGGCATTCGTGTCCGAAGCCCCGACGATCTGGCCCTGGTTGTTGATGACGCGGCCGTAACTGTTTGGACCACCAAGGGTTCCAAGATCGGTCATCAGACCGCCCGAGTATGCGTAGGCGTGGTCGGCGGTATCACCGGTGATCTTTGCGGAACCTGTAATCGTTCCGGCATCGTTGATGCTGTCGGCAAAGCTGGTGGTGCCACCCAGCGTGCCCAGATCCTGCAACCCCCCGTTGCTGAAAACGACGGCGTGACTTGGGCCGGAGAACTGAGGCAAGGATTGACCAACAACCGTGCCTGATTCGTTCAGGCCGCGGGCGAGACTGTAATTGCCAGACAGTGTGCCAAGATCGACTACGCTGTAGACCGGAGTGGCTGCAGCCGCAGTGGCGGCCGTCATGGCAATCAGAAAAAGCGTGATGGGACGAAGTGACTTCATGTCGGAGAATCCGCAGGCCATTGGAAAACGCCAATTCGCGTGCGCTTCGTGGCCTTCGGACGATCGCGCGCGCAGGCGGTCAGTGCGCTGGCAACAGGTAGAGGACGAAAGATCGGGTGAAACGGCAGTTTGCCTTCGAGAGACAAGTACTGGAGCCTGGTGCATTCTTGCCGGAATTCTTGCACGCGGGCAGGCCGTTACCGAAGCAATGCATCCACCTGATGAATGGTCTTTGCTGACGCAGGAATATTATCCCGTCTTGAATGGATATGGTCAATTTCTTTATTTAATCAATTGCATGCGGCATGCCGTGAACTGCCATGGCGGCAGTGCATCCGCTCACTTCGCCGTCTGGCAGACCATCTCCTTCGCCCCGTATCCCCACACCACGCGTGCCTCGCCGTGGTGTTCCCGGAAACTCTCGTTCGGCCCCTGATACTTCGCTCCGCTCGCCGCCGGCTGCAGGACCATCAGCGAACTCTGATCGCCGCGTTCGGCGATCAGCACTGGTGGATCAGTCTGGAAGAAAGTTGCGACGATTTCGTCCGACGGCTTGCCGTTGCAGGCGTAGCGCACCGGGCCGGTGGCGGGCACGAGGCGGTAGCGGGCCTGCAGTCCGGCGATGCGCAGCGTGTAGGACTCGCGCACGCAGGCAGCTTTGTCCTCACTCTTCCCGCAATCGTCGCGGCCTTTCACCCAGCCGCGCTGTTCGGCCCTGAGCATCGGCGGGGGCTCGTAGGCGGCCTGTTTCGCGGCGGCGGCGTAGACCGCGGTCAGCTTGCGATCGAGCGCCGACAACTGCGCATCGGCGCAGACCAGTGCCGCGATGCTGTCGGGTTTGACCTTGCTGCAGTCGAAGGACGGGCCGGCAGGCGGCAGGTCGGCGGTGGCGCTGCTGCAGGCGAGGCCGAGCAGCGCGGCGGTGCAAAGGAGGCGGGCGAGCATCGGGGACTCCGGAGGGCGAGGGCGGCGGATGCGGTCTTTCCGGGGGGAAGCGGCCTCACTGTAGCCAGCGGCCGGCGGCTGTCCGGCCTTGCCGTTCCCGGCGGCAACCCGATGTTCCGGGAGAAAATCCGAACCCCGCCGCGATCCCGGCCTCGAAACCCTGTCCGTCCCCCCGCGGGCAGAGCAAGAGGTCAGATGATGATGAGCGAATCCCGTCAGACGCTGCCGCCGCAGCAGCAGGACCGGCAGCCCGGACTGCAGGGCGCAATGCAGCCGCAGCCCGATACCCGGCCGCGCTACCCCGGCAGCGGCCGGCTGCGTGACCGGGTCGCGCTGATCAGCGGCGGCGACAGCGGTATCGGCCGCGCGGTCGCGCTGGCGTTCGCGCGCGAGGGCGCCGATGTCACGATCCTGTACTTCAACGAGCACCAGGACGCGCACGAGACCGTGCGGCTGATCGAGGCCGAAGGCCGCCAGTGTCTCGCGATCGACGGCGACATCGGCAAGCCTGCGTTCTGCCGCAGCGCGGTCGCGCAGACGATCGAACGCTTCGGGCGGCTCGACGTGCTGGTCAACAACGCCGCCGAGCAGTATCCGCAGGAGCGCATCGAGGACATCAGCCCCGAGCAGCTCGAACGCACCTTCCGGACCAACCTCTACGGGCAGTTCTTCCTGATCCAGGCTGCGCTCGCGCACCTGCACGAAGGCGCGGCGATCATCAACACCACGTCGGTGACCGCCTACCACGGCAGTCCGAAGCTGCTCGACTACTCGGCGACCAAGGGCGCGATCGTCGCCTTCACGCGCTCGCTGGCGCTGTCGCTGCTCGAACGCGGCATCCGCGTCAACGCCGTGGCGCCCGGACCGATCTGGACGCCGCTGATTCCGGCGACCTTCAGCGCCGACGAGGTCGCGAGCTTCGGCGCCCATACGCCGATGCAGCGCCCCGGCCAGCCCGACGAGGTCGCAGCCAGCTACGTGTTCCTCGCCTGCGCCGACAGCTCGTACATGGCCGGGCAGGTGCTGCACCCGAACGGCGGGCAGATCGTCAACGGCTGAAGTCCGGCCCGGGGCCGGACGCCGGTCCGGCCCCGTAGCAGCGGATCTCTTGCCACGCCCGGCGAGGGCGGTGGGTGGCCCGCCGCGGCCTGCGCGCCGGCACGGCGGCCGGCGGTGTCAGCCGAGCATCCGTGCCACCCAGCCGGCTGCGCCGTCGAGGCTGCGGAAGTCGGCGACCGAGCGGGCGGCGAGTTCCGGGTGGCGGTCGCGGGCCATGCGCGACAGGCCGCTGCCGGGGCCGAGTTCGAGCAGCACCGTGCAGCCGCG
>NZ_DAOLKE010000234.1:0-5703 GCF_035331805.1 Plasticicumulans sp.
CCCCGTGCGCCGCGTGCGCCCGGACCATCGGCAGCCGGCGCCCCGTCCGGCAGCCAGACGACGACGGCTGCGCCGAGCGCGAGCAGCGCGACCGCCACCCAGTACAGCCGGCGGCGGGCACGGCGCCGGCGCGGTGGCTCGGCGGCTACGGACGGGGGAGCGGAATCGGACATGGAGACGGGCACGCACGGGGGGCGCCGTGCAGTTCAGCGCAGCGGCGTAACACGCGCCGCGCCGGGCACGGCGGCTTTGTAACGGCTTGTAGACGAGACGGCGGCTTCAGCCGGCCCCGATCGGGATGCCGCGGAACATGCGCACGCCGCCCGGCCCGCCGGCATCGCCGCTGCCGGCGCCGATGCGCGGCTCGCCGCCGTCGCCATCGCCGCCGTCGGCGGCGGCCGGATCGTCCCGATCCTCAGGGGCGTCGTCGCCAGTTTCCCGCGCCGGCACCAGCCAGTCGCGGCGCGCTGCGGCCGTGGCACCGAGACCGGCGAAGTCGAACAGCCCGGCATCGGCGAGCTGCGAGGGCGCGACGTTCTTCACGGCCGAGAACATGCTCTCCAGCCGCCCCGGATGGCGCCTGTCCCAGTCGCGCAGCATGTCGCCGATCACCGCGCGCTGCAGGTTCGGCTGCGAGCCGCACAGATTGCACGGGATGATCGGGAAGCCCTTCGCGGCCGCGTAGCGCTCGATGTCCTTCTCCTTGCAGTACGCGAGCGGCCGGATCACGACGTTGCGGCCGTCGTCGGACCTGAGCTTCGGCGGCATCGCCTTCAGGCTGCCGCCGTAGAACAGGTTCAGCAGCAGGGTTTCGAGGATGTCGTCGCGGTGGTGGCCGAGCGCGATCTTGTTGAAGCCATGCGTGTGCGCGTAGGTGTAGAGAATCCCGCGCCGCAGCCGCGAGCACAGCGAGCACGTCGTCTTGCCCTCGGGCACGACGCGCTGCACGACGCTGTAGGTGTCCTGCTCGATGATCTCGAACGGCTGGCCGATCGAGGCGAGGTAATCCGGCAGCACGTTCGCCGGAAAACCCGGCTGCTTCTGGTCGAGGTTGACGGCGAACAGCTCGAAGCGCACCGGCGCCGACTGCTGCAGCGAGCGCAGGATGTCGAGCATCGTGTACGAATCCTTGCCGCCGGACAGGCAGACCAGCACGCGGTCGCCGTCCTCGATCATGTTGTAGTCCTGGATCGCCTCGCCGACGCCGCGGCGCAGGCGCTTGGCGAGCTTGACGAGGTTCACGCGCTCGCGTTCGGAGCGCGGGGACGGCACGGCGGCTGGCTGGTTCATCACGAACGGTCCGGAAGTGGCGCGCGACCCGCACCCGGGCCGCGAAAGGCGCGGAATGCTAGCAGGCACACGGGCTTGTCGGTATCGCGCCGGCTGCTTCCGGAACACCGGCGGCCGGAAGCAGTCGATAACCGGACCCTCACCTGTAATGAACGGAGCCTCCTCCATGCCGAGCACCTACGAAGCCGGACCCGATGGCCGCGGCTGGCACGCCGTCGACGAACGTCCTCGCGCCGCCGCCGATCCCGTGCTCGAAGCCCGGCTGCGCGAGCTGCGTCAGCTCGCCTGGCTGCTCGATGCGCGCTTCCGCATCCCCGGCACCGGCTGGCGCATCGGCCTCGACGGACTGATCGGCGTCATCCCCGGCATCGGTGACGGCTTGCCGATGCTCGCCGGGGCATGGATCATTTGGCGCAGTGCACAACTCGGGGTGCCGCAGACGACGCTGCTGCGCATGGTCGGCAACCTGCTGATCGACGCCGCCGCCGGCAGCGTGCCGGTGCTCGGCGATGTCTTCGACGTCGCGTTCAAGGCCAATCTGCGCAACCTCGACCTGCTGCACGAACACTTCGGCCTGCCCCCGATGCGCCGCTGAATCCTGCCGGAACAGGCCGGATCCGGCCGGCTCCCGCGGATTCAGGCCGCTGAATTTTCGGACAGGCGGGAACCCCGTCGTTGACGGGTCTGCCACAATCCGGGCCGCAACTGCCATCAGCGTGTCGCACCCCGCAGGACACGCCTTCACGAACGCCGCGAGAAACCGCCATGAGCCAGACGCTGGACTTGCAGCCGGGCCTGTATTTCACGATCGCCCCGGACAAGCCGGACGCCGCCCCCGCCGGACTGCCGCCGCATCTGTCCCGGCACATCGCCTATCTGGCGCTCGGCCTGGGCATGCATCCGGCGAGCGGCGAGCCCTGCATCGTGCTGTCGAACGACCGCGACGAACTCTGCACGGTCCCGAGCCGGCTGCTGCGCACCTACCGGCTGATCCCCGGCTCGCGCTGCCTGCGCATGGTGCTGTTCCCGCCGCACGTGCCCGAACTCAATCCGCAGCTGCGTTTCCAGCCGCTGCCCGCCGAACCGGCCCACGCCTGACACGCAGCGGACAACCGCATGACAGGCGCGCGGGCCGGTTTCCTTCCCTGACGACCGAGGAGGCCCCCATGCCCCAAGGTGACAAAGGCAAGTACACCGACAAGCAGAAGCGCCAGGCCGCCCACATCGAGCAAGGCTACGAAGACCGCGGCCTGCCCGAGGACGAAGCCCGCCGCCGCGCCTGGGCGACCGTCAATGCGATGGACCACGGCGGCAAAAAGCCCGGGGGAGGCGGTCGCGGCAAGCCCGTCAACCGCGCCCCGGCCCGCAAGGGCGGCCACAACAGCCACGCCCACGGCCGGCATCACTGATCCTTTCCGGCGCCCGCCGTTTCGTCAGGCGGGCGCATCCTTCCTCCGCCCCGTCTGCTGCAGCCACGCCAGCACCCCGAGCCCCGCGGCCCGGCCGCTGGCCAGGCAGGCGGTCAGCAGATAGCCGCCGGTCGGTGCCTCCCAGTCGAGCATCTCGCCGGCGCAGAAGGTGCCGGGCAGCGCGCGCAGCATCAGTTGCTCATCGAGCGCCCCGAAGCACACGCCGCCGGCCGTGCTGATCGCCTCGGCGAGCGGTCGCGGCGCGACGAGCGCGAGCGGCAGCGCCTTGATCCGCCGCGCCAGCGCCGGCGCATCGTCAAGCAGCTCCGGCGTCATCCGTTCGCGCAGCAGCCCGGCGCGCACGCCCTCCAGCCCGAGCGTGCGCTGCCAGTGCGCAGCATGCGTGCGCCGGCCGCGGGGCTTCGCGAGTGCGGCCGTCACCTTGTCCAGTGAACGATCCGGCAGCAGGTCGAGCGTCGGCACGGCCCGGCCCCCGTTCGCAAGTCCGTCGCGCAGCGGAGCCGACAGGGCATAGATCAGCCCGCCCTCGATGCCGTGCGCGGTGATCACGGCATCGCCGCGCCGCTGCCAGCGATGGCCGGCGGCATCGATGTACTGCAGTTCGACGGTCTTCAGCGGCGCCCCGGCAAAGCGCGTGCGGAAGGTCTCGCTCCAGGCCACGTCGAAGCCGCAGTTGGCCGGTGCGAACGGCGCGAGCGCGATGCCGCGTGCGGCGAGCCACTGCGCCCACGCGCCATCCGCACCGAGCCGCGGCCAGCTCGCGCCGCCGAGCGCGAGCACGGTCGCGGCCGGGCGCAGGCACTGTTCACCGCCGTCAGCGGTCCTGATGCGCAGCGCCCCGTCGCCGCTCCAGCCCAGCCAGCGATGGCGCAGGTGCAGGCGCACGCCGAGCCCGTGCAGGCGCTGCAGCCAGGCGCGCAGCAGCGGCGCGGCCTTCATGCCGACCGGAAACACCCGGCCCGAACTGCCGACGAAGGTGTCGATGCCGAGTCCGTGCACCCAGGCCCGCAGCGCCGCGGCATCGAAGCCGGCGAGCAGCGGCGCGATTTCGGGCTGGCGATCGCCGTAGCGCGACAGGAACTGCGCCGGCGGCTCGCCGTGCGTCAGGTTCAGGCCGCCGACCCCGGCGCGCAGCAGCTTGCGCGCCGGCGACGGCATCGCCTCGTGGACCTCGACCGTGCAGCCGGCCGTCGCCAGCACCTCGGCCGCCATCAGTCCGGCCGGCCCGGCCCCGATCACGGCCACCGTCGAATCCGTCAAGTCCCGCCCTCCTCCGGCGTCTGCGTCCGGCCATTCTGCAGCTTCGTGCCAGCCTTGCTGAACCTTGCGGAACTGTCATATGCCCGGCCGGTCGCAATGGCGGGGCCGAAGGCCGCTTCCGCATGAGGCGGGAGCTTCATGGAACCGATCAAGGAGAAAGCCGATGAACCTCAAGCTGACGAAACCGAAGCTGTTTGCCGAGCGTTCGCTGAGCAAGGTGGCCGGCGTCTTTGACGATGCCGACACCGCGCGCGTCGCCGCCCGGCGTGCCCGTAACGAAGGCAACATGGTGCTGCCGCAGGTGCAGATCGTCGCTCCCGGCGATCCGCAGCTGAGCGCCCGCATCGAACCCGAGCAGGAGCGCATCCCCGAAACCCTGCTGCGCTCGCACCTGGTGTGCGGCACGGCCGGGGCGGGGCTGGGGCTGCTGCTCGCGTTCGCGCTGGCGCTGTCCGGCGTGGCGGCCGTCACGTCCAACCTGACGGCCAGCCTGATGCTGCTGCCGCTGTTCGGTGGCCTGTTCGGGCTGCTGATCGGCGGCGCGATCGCCTTGCGGCCCGACATCGGTCGCGTGGCGATGACCGTGCGCAAGGAAACCCAGTCGGGCCGCTGGGTGGTCGTTGCGCATCCGGTCAACGCGGACCAGCAGCATGGCGCCGAGCGCGTGTTCCAGGACCTGCGGGCGCGGACGGTCAGTTCGCTCTGATCCGGACCGTTTCCAGGCGCAGCCGGCTCGATCGCCCGGCTGCGCCTTTTCATTGCCCGCCCTGTTGTCCGCCCTCAGCGCCCGCCTCCCCCCGCGCCGCCAGCCAGGCCGCGCCGATCGCCGTCCAGTCCGGGCGCGCGTCCTCGAAGGCGATGCATTCGATGCGGCTGTCGCGGCGCCAGCTCACGTCGCTGACCGTCAGGCCGCCGCCGGCGACCGCATCGAACAGCCGCCAGTCGCGCCCGGTGCGCAGCACGCCCTTGGCGCGCTCGACCGGGGCCAGCGGACCGTCACGACCGATGCCGGCGAACAGTGCCGTGAGCTTCGGTGCCGCAAAGATCACCTCGGGCGCAAACGTCCAGCCGTGCTCGGCGCGCGCGGCGGGCGGCTGCGATCGCGTCAGCCGCCAGCCCGGCTGCGCGGCCCGCGTGATGTCCTTCAGCCACTGCGGATCGAAATCCCCGTGCGCGATGGCGCCGATGTGCGCCCGGGGCGGATACAGCGTCGATGCGAAGGCGCGGAAGCGTTCGAGCTGCGCGGGGCTTGCGACATCGGCGTGCGTCGCCAGCAGCACGTCGGCGAGTTCGAGCTGCGCGCGCAGCAGCGGCGCGCGCAGCAGGCGCTCGTCGTCGAGGCGGCGCGGATCGACAAGGCCGATCACGGCACGCAGCTCGATCGCCCCGCGCAGCGCCGGTTCGCGCAGCAGGTCGACGATCGCCGCCGGGGCCGCCAGCCCGCTCGGCTCGATGTAGAGCCGATCCGGCCGGGCCGCGCGCAGCAGCGCCGGAATCGCCGCGCGCAGGCTCGCCGCCGCCGTGCAGCACACGCAGCCGCCGCCGACCTCGCGCACCGTGATCTCCCCGGCGCCCCCGGCGCCGGCGAGCACCGCGGCATCGATGCCGACCGTGCCGAAGTCATTGACCAGCACCGCCGGACGGCTGCCGGCCGGTGCCTGCGCGAGCAGCGCGCGCAGCACCGTGGTCTTGCCGCTGCCGAGCAGGCCGGTCAGCAGGTATG
>NZ_DAOLKE010000235.1:0-5643 GCF_035331805.1 Plasticicumulans sp.
GGCAGCGCGCTCGGCACCAGCGGTCCGGTGATCGCCTCCAGCGCACCGAGCGAGCGCCAGCGCGCGGCGGCCGCCGGCGGTGCCAGCACGGCGAGGATCACCACCGGCAGCGCCGCGCTGCGCTCATCGGCCCGCAGCAGGGCCAGCACGGCTTCGGTCGCTGCCGGGTCGGGTGCCGTCGCGAGCAGCACGCAGCCGGCGCCGGTGCGCTGCGCGAGCGCCGGCAGTTGCGCATCGGCGCTGCCGGCCAGCGTGATCTGCCAGCCGCCGAGCCGTTCGAGCGCGAGGCGCACGAGCAGGCGCTGTTCGGGGTCGTCGTCGATGTACAGCAGGCGCAGCGTGCCGGCGGCGGCAGGATCATTCATGGGGCGGTCCCTCGCGGTCGCGCCCGAGCAGCGAGCCGACCGTGCGCAGCAGGTCCTTGCCGGTGGCGCTCGCCTTGCTCAGGGTGCCGGCGATCGCCTGCCACTGGGCGGGGTCGGGTTCGCCGGCCGAGAACACCAGCACCGGCGTCGGCTCGCCGCCGGCGGTGTGCAGCTTCGGCGCCACGGCGAGGCCGTAGCCATCGGGCAGCAGCAGGTCGAGGATCGCCAGATCGAACGGCAGCGTCGCGGCCAGGTGCTCGGCTTCGGACAGGGTTTCGGCATCGAAGAGCTTCACGCGCGGGCCGAGCAGGCGGCGCACGTATTCGCGCATGCCGGGATCGTCCTCGACGTGCAGCACCTGCGCGCGCTCGGCGTGCACGCCGCGCGCGGCGATCGCTGCCTGCAGGCGCTCGGGCCGCACCGGCTTCGGCAGCCAGTCGGCGACCGGCAGCGCCACGGCTTCCAGCGAGCCCTGCGGCAGCGCCGAGACGACCATGACCGGCACGGCGACGTGGCGCGGGTCCTCGCGCATCGCGCGGATGACTTCCTCGCCCATGCCGTCGGGCAGCAGCATGTCGACGGTGACCAGCGCGTAGCGGCCGACGGCGAGTTTCTCGCGCGCGGCGCGCACGCTGCCGGCGACCTCGGCGATGTAGCCGTCGCGGCTCAGCTCGGCGACGAAGGCCGAGGCCGCGAGCGCGTCATCCTCGACCACGAGCACGTGCGGGCGCTCGCTGTGCGTGCTCGTGACCACGGCCAGCGGCAGTTCGAGGTGCAGGCAGGTGCCCTCGGGGCCGGTCTCGTAGTTGATCGTGCCGCCCTGGCGCTCGGTCAGCTCGCGGGCGATGTACAGGCCGAGACCGGCGCCGCCGGCGGGCCGGCCGGTCTCGACCGGTCCCTGCAGGAAGCGGTGGAACAGCCGCGGGCGCAGTTCGGCCGGGACGCCGGCACCGCGGTCGCAGACTTCGATGCCGGCGCGCCGGCCCGGCAGTTTCAGCGCGCGCAGCGTCACTGCGCTGCCGGCCGGGGCATGGCGCAGCGCGTTGTCGAGCAGATGGCCGAGCACCTGCGTCAGCCGCTCGGGGTCGGCGTTGACGCTGAGTTCGCCGGCGGCGTCGATGTCGATCCTGATCCCGGCCGCGGCCGCGGCCGCGGCGTATTCGTCGCGGAGCTGTCCGAGCAGTGCAGCGAGCGCGATCGTCTGCGGGGCCAGCGGCACGTCGCCGGCGGCGATGCGTTCGGCGTCCTGGATGTCGGCGACGATGCGCATCAGCCGGGCATCGTGGCGGCGGGCGATGTCGATGAGATCCTGCGCCTCGCCGGAGACCGTGCCGAGCGCGCCGCTGGCGATCAGGTCGAGCGTGCCGCCGATCGTGGTCAGCGGCGCGCGCAGCTCGCGCGCCACCAGCGCCACGAACTGCGCGTGCAGATGCACGGCCTCGCGCAGCGTGCTCACGTCGCGGTTGATCTCCAGCGTCGCCGACAGCCGGCCGTCGGGGCCGCGCAGCAGCACGCGGCGGCTCTCGATCGTCAGCGCGTGACCGTCGCGGTGACGCTGCAGCAGCGTGCCTTCCCAGTAATCGAGCGCGGTGCGCTCCGGCTCATCGGCCGCGCCGCTGACGGCGTTGTGCGTGTCCAGGCGCTCGTGCAGCGGCTGGCCGGTCATCTCGGCCGCGCTCCAGCCATACAGACGCTCGGCACCGCGGTTCCAGTGCGTGACCCGGCCCTCGGCATCGCGGCCGATGATCGCGTCGTGCGCGCGCTCGATCAGCGCGGCCTGCTCGGTGCGTGCGCGCTCGGCCTGACGCTGGGCGTCGATGTCCTCGATCTGGGCGATGAAGCCGGTCGGGCGCTGCTGGCCGTCGCGCATGCACGAGGCGACCACGCGCAGCCAGTGCAGCGAGCCGTCGGCGCGCAGGCCGCGCAGCTCGTAGCGGGTCGAGCCGATCGTGCCTTCGGCGAGCTGCCGCGCGAGCTCCTGCGCCACGTAGCGGTCCGGGCCGTGGATGAAGTCGGCGAAGTGATGGCCGAGCAGGGCCTGCGCCTCGTGGCCGCCGAGCGCGCAGAGCGCCGGGTTCACGGCGACGAAGCGGCCTTCGAGATCGATCAGCGCCATGCCGATCGCCGAATCGCGCATCGCGCTGCGCAGGCGCTCCTCGCTGGCGCGCAGCCGGCCCATGTCGGCAGAGCGGCATTCCAGCAGCCAGGCGACGGCGAGCGGTGCAAACTGCGCCAGCGCATTGATGCCCGGCCCGTAGGTCTGCAGGGCCATCTGCATCGGGACCGGAGGCAGTACCGACAGCAGGGCGGCGAACAGCAGGCTCTCGCAGGCACACAGCAGCGCCGTGCCGCCGAGGCCGAGCCGGAACGAGGCGAGCAGCAGCGGAAGTTCGATGGTCACGAACGGGAACGGGCTGAGCTGCAGGCTGGCGAAGGTGCCGGCGATGGTCAGCCCGTACAGCAGGAGGATCTCGGTGCGCCGCCCGGCCGCGAACCAGTAGTGCGACTCGCGCAGGCTGGCGCGCAGCCCGAGCGGCAGCACCGCGACCATGCCGGTCAGGTCACTGGTCAGCCAGTTGCCGATCGAGGCCGGCAGCGGCCGTGCGTGCACGGTCGCCAGCAGCGCGCCGCCGACGAGCGCCGACAGCATCGTGCCGGTGGCGACCACGAGGATCAGCCGCACGGCGCTTGTCGGGCGCTCGGTCAGCAGGAAGGGCTGCGAATCGGCCGGGCGCAGCGCGAGCAGCGGCACCAGCACGCTGACCAGATTCGCGAACGCATAGCCGGCGGCCAGACCGGGCGAGACGTCGGTGGCCAGGTTCGCACACAGGCCGGCGGCGGCTCCGGTGATCACCACCGGCCAGATCTGCCGGTACGGTGCCCGCAGCGCGACGGCGAGCAGGATGGCGTTCGGCAGCCAGATCGTGGCGAGCGGGCTGCTGCCGCGCGACAGCAGGATGCAGATCACGGCCGCCGCGAAACAGCCGAGACCGGTCAGCAGCATCCGCAACCCCGTCGGCATCGGTGACGGGGGAGCGTCAGCCGGTACGGACGTGAGGGGATCGGTCATGAGGGCCACGGATTCTCGGGGCGGCGGCGAGGCCGGTCGGGAGCT
This sequence comes from Plasticicumulans sp., assembly GCF_035331805.1. Classification (NCBI taxonomy): domain Bacteria; kingdom Pseudomonadati; phylum Pseudomonadota; class Gammaproteobacteria; family Candidatus Competibacteraceae; genus Plasticicumulans; species Plasticicumulans sp. Next base: position 3,481 of record NZ_DAOLKE010000235.1, read on the forward strand.
GGCACGGTCGGGGTGCGGAAGCGTCTGCAGCAGCGGACCGGGCCGGAATGCGGAGCTGGCATGAGGCGACGCAGCCAGGGCGGGAAGCCCGTTTACCACAGTCCGGCGCAGCGAGGGAACGCCGTGAACATGACGCCTTGGTCAGACAGGCGCTTGCCAGGGATCCACGTGTTCGCGGTCGGCTGCGTCGTTGCGGGCCACCAGTGCCCGGGCGGGTTCGGTGGCGCTCAGATTGACGGCCTGGTGCGGCAGGTCGGCGGGGATGTAGACGAAGTCGCCGGCGACGTTGACGACCCGGTGTTCGAGCCGCCGGCCGTAGCGGGTCTCGACGCGGCCTTCGAGAATGTAGATCGCCGTCTCGTAGCCGCGATGCAGATGCGGCTCGGAAGCCGCGCCCGGCGGGATCACCACCAGATGCATCGCCAGGCCGCGGGCGCCGGCGGTGGCCGCGCAGATGCCGACGAAATACGGCAGGCGCTGGCGGGTCAGGACTTCGGCCTCGGGCCGGACGGTGACGACGGCGGCACGGTCGCCGGCGCTCGTGGATGCGGTTTCGGTCATGGTGGCGGCCTCCGGCGCGGACATCGACCGCGAGCGTAGCCGCTGCCGGTGCGCGCGGCTGCCTCAGTCGCCGCCGGCGGCGGCCCACAGCCGCGTGGCGGCGGCACCGGTGAGGTTGCGCGGCCGGTAGAGCCGGATCGACATCGGAATGGTCCAGGACGCATCGCCGGCGTGCACCAGCCGGCCGGCCGCGAGATCGTCGGCGACCAGGCGCTGCGGCACCCAGGTCAGGCCGCGCCCGTCGCGCGCCATCGCCGCCAGCACCGTCGCCAGATGCGCGGTGAAGGCCGGTCGCACCTGCGCCGGCGCGAGCTGCGCCTGCGCGGCGGCGAGCGCCCGGCTCAGGCCCGAGGCTTCGGTCGGTGCCAGCAGCGGCAGCGGTTCGTCCGGCGAGCCGGGCAGCTCGAAGCGCGGGCGCGGATCGTTGGCTGCACGCGGAGCGCTCACCGGCAGCAGCACATCGTTACCGACCGTGATCGAGCGGTAATCGCCGTTGTCGAGGCGGCCGCTGACCCCGGCGTGGCCGTGGCAGAGCAGGAACTGCGCCTCGCCGCGCAGCAGCAACTGCTCGCAGGCGTGCATCGTGTCGGCGATCAGCCGGATCGAGGCATCGACGGGGCTGCGGGCTTCGACCTTGCGCAGCCACTGCGGGAAGAAGTCCAGCGCCAGCGCATGCGTGCTCGCGAAGCGCAGCAGCGGCAGGCCGCTGTCGGCGGCGGCGATGGCATCCTCGCGCCCGTGCAGCAGCTTGCGCAGCGCAGCCTCGGCCGAGGGCCGGAAGCGTTCGCCGGCTGCGGTCAGCGCCGCGCCGTGGCTGCTGCGCTCGAACAGCGGCGTGCCGATCCAGTCCTCCAGCGAGCGGATGCGGCGGCTGAAGGCCGGCTGCGTGACGTGCCGGCTGTCGGCGGCACGCGAGAAGCTGCCGCAGTCGATGACGGCGAGAAAATCTTCAAGCCAGGCGAGTTCCATGGGCTTATGTACTCCTGACGCACCAGTGAATTCCTGTGTGCAGACTGCCTTATTGCAGTGCGACATTGGCATACGGCAAACGTCGTAGTGACAAGGCCATGTTTTTTCGGCATGGCCACCTGCGCGATCGGCATTGGCTGCAAATCCGCGTATCCAGCGAGAATTCAGGGGTCAGGCCCGGTAGCGCTGCTTGCGCTGGCTTGCACTCCTCGCTTGCCCGTCCGGAGACGAACATGCCGATTCTGCATACGGACTTTCTGCTGCCCGCGCTCGCACTCGGTGTCGCACTCGGCTGGCTCGGCGGTCTGTTCGGTATCGGCGGCGGCCTGATCGCGATCCCGGTGCTCGGACTCGCCTGCGGGCTCGACCAGTTGCACGCGCAGGGCACGGCGCTGGTGATGGTGCTGCCGAATGTCGTGATCGGCTTCTGGCGCTACCGGGCGCGACACGGCATCGCCTGGCGACCGGCGCTGCTGCTCGGGCTGACGGCGATCGCCGGCAGCGAGTTCGCCGCACACCTCGCCACCGGCCTGCCGGCGGTGACGCTGCGCCTGATGTTCGCAGGCTTCCTGATCGTGCTGGCCGGCTGGCTGCTGCGCGGGCTGCGCCGCGCGCCGCCGGCCACGGCGGCAC
>NZ_DAOLKE010000236.1:0-5627 GCF_035331805.1 Plasticicumulans sp.
GGCGCGCAGGCGCTCGGGCGCGTCGGCCTCGAACTCGCTGCCGCGGTGCAGGCGCAGCATGTGCAGCGCCACGAGCTGCGTGCCGAGCAGGTAGCCGAGCGCGACGTAGCGCTCCAGCGCTGCGACCGCGCGCTGCTGGTCGGGCGGCTCGGCGAGCATGCGCTCGAAGGCTCCGGCGAGCGCCACGACGGCGTCGTGGTAGCGCTTGCGCGCAAGGCGGTAGGCGAGTTCATCCATCGGCTCGGCGAGCGTGGCGCGCGCGTGCGCGCCGGCGGCATCGAGCAGGCCGCGCAGCAGCGCCGGCATCGCGTAGCGCTCCCAGCTCGGCAGCAGGTGGCTCGCACCGATCGACAGCAGTCCGCCGAGCACGGTGTCGAGCACGCGCGCGAGCATCGTCACCTCGCCGGCCCCGCTGCCGGTCAGGTGCACCTGCAGCAGCACGATCACGCAGCCGGCGGTGGCCGTGTAGCGGTAGCGCAGCGTCACGAAGGCGTGCGCGACGGTGTTGGCGACGAAGATCGCCGCGAGCAGCAGCACGGCCGGCGGCTCGGCCGCCAGCAGCGCCGCGGCCAGCACGCAGCCGGTCAGGTTGCCGAGCAGGCGGTCCTTCTGGCGCTGCTGCGTGATGCTGAAGTTCGGGCGCAGCACCAGCGCGATGGTCAGCACGATCCAGTAGCCGTGCGCCTCATAGGGCAGCACCCGCCCGAGCGCCAGCGCCGCCCCGACCGCCGCGCTCAGGCGCAGGGCGTGGCGCAGCAGCGGCGAGCGCGGCGCGCGGATCTGCGCGATCAGCAGCTTCAGCCCGGCGAGCGGCGGGCTGCGGAAGGCCGCGAAGTCGGCGCCGCCGAAGATCTCCGCCGGCGGCACCGGCCGGCTGGCGATGGCCGGCAACTCCTGGATGCGCACGACGCAGCGCTCGATCTTGGCGACGGTCGCCGCCAGCGCCGCGCGCGCCGCCTGGTTGTCCGGCGTCGGCGCCAGCGCATCGAGGCGCAGGCGCTCGTAGGCGAGCGCGTAGAGCTCGGGCTTGAAGCAGGCGGTCGCCGCCGGTGGCGGCTGGTCGCGCATCAGCGCCGCGGCGACCGTATCGAGCGCGCGCGCCGCTTTCAGCACCAGTTCGTGCAGGAAGTCGAGCGCATCGGCCCCGGCCAGCGTGCGGTGCAGCAGCGCGTGGTCGGTGTGCGCCGAGAGCACCGCCTCGTAGATGTCGAAGGCCGCGAGCAGCGTCGCGAGCAGCGTGCCGTCGGCCGGCGTGCGCAGCTCCTCCAGCACCAGATCGCGCGCCGCCTGCTGGCGCTCGACCAGCAGCGTCTGGCGGTGCACGAGCTGCGCGTAGCAGCGTTCGAGATCCGCCCCCGGCACGTAGCAGTCGGCCTTGGCGCGCAGGTATTCGGCAAGCTCGTGCAGGCTCTCGGCCAGCGCCTGCTGGCGCGTGCGCCGCGCCGCCGCGCGCGCGGCGACCAGGCCCCAGAGCAGGTAACCGCCGGCTCCGGCCAGGAACCAGCCGGCGTGCTGCCAGGGATCGGCCGCCGCCTCGTGGCTGCCGAGCGCCATCGCGGTGACGAACAGCGTGCCGACGCTGAGCGGCAGCGCCGCCCGGCCCCAGCCGAGCAGCAGTGCCGAGACGAAGGTGATGCCGAGCACGACCGCGGCGTTGAGCCACGGCGTGCCGGCACTGAGGCCCACGCCGAGTGTGGCCAGCGTGCCGAGCACGACCGCCGCCGGCATGAGCCGGCGCTTCTCGGCCAGCGGCCCGGGCAGGTCGGTCAGGCTCGTCCCGAGGGCTCCCGAGGACACCGCCGCCGCCGCGTGCGGCCCGAGCGTCGCCCAGGCCGCGAGCGTCAGCCCGAGCACGCCGAGCGCGACGCGCAGGCCGCTGTGCACGTAGTGGCTGTAGAAGTAGCGCTGCAGCAGCTGCGCGAAGCTCATCGACGGCGGTCTCCGGCGGCGGTGGGGCGGAGGCCAGTCTATGTGGCGGCGGGGCCGGCGGCGTCCGGGAGCCGTTTCCGGCAGGCTCCGGTGCGCGATGCCGATCACACGCAGCCGGCGCGGGGCTGAAAGCGCTTCTCAAACCGGCTCCGGTGGCCTCTGGCTGCCTGATCCTCGTGAGCTTCCGGCCGGAATTCCGGCTGATGTTCCGGCACGGGGGATGCCTCGGGCGGTCCGTCATGTCATTTTTGACCCGACAGAAGTCGCAGACCGGATCAGCGCATCCGCAACGGTGCATCGGTGCAATGACGGCATGGGCAGCAGGCAGCAGATGAATTTCCCGGATGGCGACAAAAACGAGCGGCCGGTACCGGTCCTGCGGCATGCAGCCGTCCGTCAGCGGGCGTGCCGGTGAACGCCCGGAGCCGCAACCGTCAGGGCTTCGTCGCCGGTTCCCTGATCGGCACCCTGGGCGGACTGATCGGCCTCGGCGGGGCCGAATTCCGGCTGCCGGTGCTGATCGGCGTGTTCCGGCTGGGGACGCTGGAGGCCGTGATCCTCAACAAGGCCATGAGCCTGGTCGTCGTGACCGCCGCGCTGCTGTTCCGGGGCGTCACGATCGCACCGGCCGCGCTCGGCGATCATCTCGACGTGATGCTGAACCTGCTCGCCGGCAGTCTCGCCGGTGCCTGGTGCGCGGCAGGCCAGGCCGTCACGCTGCCCCGGCGCTGGCTGGATCGCATCATCCTGGTGCTCCTGATCGGGCTGTCCCTGCTCATGCTGCTGGAAACCCGGGCCGGCCTGCACGAAGCCGGCACACCGCTGCTCGAACCCGGCCCTCTGCGCCTCGTGACCGGGGTGTTCGCAGGCTTCGCGATCGGCGTCGTCGCGGCGCTGCTGGGGGTGGCAGGGGGCGAGCTGCTGATTCCGGTCATCGTGCTGCTCTACGGCCTCGACATCAGGCTCGCGGGCAGCCTGTCGCTGATGGTCAGCCTGCCGACCATGATGGTCGGCTTCGCCCGCTACACCCGCGCCGAGGCCTTCTCGGTGTTGCGTCAGGAAATGCCGCTGATGGGCTCGATGGTGCTCGGCTCGATCCTGGGCGCGGCCGTGGGAGCCCTGCTGCTCGGGCGGGTGCCGACCGACTGGCTGACGGGGCTGCTCGGCATCGTCCTGCTGGTTTCGGCCCTCAGGATGTTCCCGCACGCGCGCTGACAGGGGCGCGGACCGGAGCCTTCCGCAGCCGCCGGGGCGCTTGCGGACACGGGTTGGCGGCAGGCGCCGTGCCGCCGGGGCGGGCGGCGCGGACATTTCCTGCGGATGCCTCGGTGCGGCTCAGGCCGGAGCGGGCAGCCCCGCACGCAGGGCATCGAGCACCTGCTGCGCGACCAGCGCCGAGGACTGCGGGTTCTGGCCGGTGATCAGGTTGCCGTCGCGCACCGCGTACGGCTGCCAGTTCGGACCGCCTTCGAAGAAGGCGCCGAGTTCGCGCAGCCGGTTTTCCAGCAGGAAGGGCACGGTGTCGCCGAGGCCGAGCGCGTCTTCCTCGGCGTCGGTGAAGCTGTTGACGTGCTTGCCTTCGAGCAGGAAGCGTCCGTCCGGGCCCTTGGCCGAGACCAGGGCCGCCGGTCCGTGGCAGAGCGCGGCGACGATGCGCCCGGACGCAAACGCCGTTTCGACCAGATGCGCGACCGCCGGGTCGGTGGCGAGGTCCCACATCGCGCCGTGACCGCCGGGCACGAACAGCGCATCGAACACGTGCATGTCGATGGCAGCGGCGCGCCAGCTCTGGCGGAGCTTCTCCCGGAGCGCCTCATCGGCCTGCAGGCGTTCGACGGCCGCGGGCAGCGGGCCGTCGGCGGTCTCGAGGCTGCGCGGATCGAACGGCACCGGCCCGCCCTCCGGCGAGGCGAGGTCGACGTGGCAGCCGGCATCGGTGAAGGCGTAGTAGGGCACGGCCAGTTCCTCGGCCCAGACGCCGGTCGGGTGACCGCTGTCGCCGAGGCGGTCATGCGAAGTCACGAGCATCAGCACGCGCAGGTTCATGTCGGGTCTCCTCTGGTGTTCCCGTGGTCAGGCACAGGCAGCAGAGTCGCCGGCCGGCAGGGCGGTTCAGCGGACCGGGGCCGGAGTGCGGACGGGAGCAGGATGCCCGGGCGCTGCGGGTGCGCAGGCGCGGGGCGGCGGCAGGGCCATGACGGTCCTGAGGTCACCGGGGGCGCCGGGGATTCCCGATGCGGGCGGCGGTGTCCTCAGCCGCCGCCCAGCGCCGCCAGCGCATCCCACAGCAGCTTCGCGCCGGTCAGCGCCAGCCCGGCGTAGCAGATCGCGTAGAACGGCTTTTCCGGCAGCCGCGCATGCAGCACGACGCCGAGGCGCACGCCGACGAGGGCCAGCGGCAGCAGCGCCGCGGCGGTGACGAGGTTGGCGTCGCCGAGCTGGCCGAGCAGCGCGTAGGGCACGAGCTTGGTGTAATTGACCACCGCGAAGAAGAACACGGTCACGCCGATGAACTCGGCGCGCGGCAGGCGCTGCGGCAGCAGGCAGGCGGCGAGCGGCGGGCCGCCGGCGTGGGCGAGATAGCTCGTGAAGCCGGCGAGCGCCCCCCAGCCGAACGCACGCGTCACCGACACGGCACGCGCCGGCGGCTGGCGGCCGCCGCGCGTCTGCCAGACGTGATGCGCGGTGAAGGCCAGCGCCTCGATGCCGACGATCAGCTTCACCCAGGCAACGTCAACGTGCTGCCAGGCCCAGGCACCGGCGAGGATGCCGAGCAGCGCCCCCGGCAGCAGCCTGCGCAGCTGCCGGGCGACCGGCACGTGCCGGAAGGCCCAGAGGCTTGCCAGATCCATCACGCACAGCACCGGCAGCAGCACGGCCGCCGCCTGCACCGGCGACACCGCCAGCGACAGCAGCGGCACGCCGAGCACGCCGAGTCCGCCGCCGAAGCCGCCCTTGGACAGGCCGACGATCAGCACCGCCGGCACGGCGGCGAGCCAGAAGGCGGGGGAATCGATCATCGGCGGGCGGCTCCGGGCAGCTCTGCTTTGCAGAGCCCGCGACGGTAGCCGCCGGCCGCGCGCGCCGGCCAGCGCGGCGCGCGCATCGCTGCTCTGTCAGCTCGCGTACTTGACCGTGCAGCCGTAGGGCCGGGTCACGGCCTTCTCGACCGGCTGGCCATCGAGCACCTGATGCAGGGCGTTGCGCAGGTACGGTTCGGCCTTGTCGATGTCGGCGGCGCGCGCCGACGGGATGCTGTCGATGCCGCCCATGTAGCGCAGCGTGCCGTCCGGGCCGATCACGAACATGTGCGGCGTCACGCGTGCGTCGTACAGATGGCCGAGCCGGCCGTCCGGATCGAGCAGCACGGCGCTCGGCGCGGCCTTGCGCTCGGCGTTCAGGCGCTCGGCTTCCTTCGCATCGGCGTAGCCCTGTTCGCCGGGCGCCGAGGAGATCACCGACAGCCAGACGACGCCGGCGGCGGTTGCCTCGCGCTGCAGCTTCTGCATGTTGTCGGCGCCGTAGTGCTTGCCGACGTACGGGCATTCGGCGTTGGTCCATTCGAGCACGACGGTCCTGCCGCGCAGGCCGTCGAGGCTGACCGTGCGCCCCTGCGTGTCGGTGGCCGTGAACGCCGGGGCCGGCCTGCCGACCTCGGGGCTGGCCGCCTGCGCCGCGGGCAGCAGCGCGCCGGCCCC
>NZ_DAOLKE010000237.1:0-5620 GCF_035331805.1 Plasticicumulans sp.
GTCAACTGGGATCCGGTCGACCAGACCGTGCTCGCCAACGAGCAGGTCATCGACGGCCGCGGCTGGCGTTCGGGCGCGCTGGTCGAGCGGCGCGAGATCCCGATGTACTACTTCCGGATCACGCAGTACGCCGATGAACTGCTCGCCGCGCTCGACGATCTGCCGGGCTGGCCCGAGCAGGTCAAGACCATGCAGCGCAACTGGATCGGCAAGTCGCGCGGCATGGATGTCGTGTTCCCGCGCGTCGGTGCCGACGGCGGCGTGAAGGTCTACACGACGCGGCCCGACACGCTGATGGGCGCGACCTACGTCGCGGTCGCCGCCGAGCACCCGCTCGCGCTCGAAGCCGCGGCCGGCAATCCGGAGCTCGCCGCGTTCATCGACGAATGCCGCAAGGGCGGCGTCGCCGAGGCCGACATCGCCACGCAGGAAAAGCGCGGCCTGCCGACCGGCCTGTGCGTGCGCCATCCGTTCACCGGCCGCGAGCTGCCGGTCTGGGTCGCCAACTACGTGCTGATGGGTTACGGCGAAGGCGCGGTGATGGCCGTGCCGGCGCACGACGAACGCGACTTCGAGTTCGCGCACCGCTACGGCCTGCCGGTCGAGCCGGTGATCCGCACGCCGGCCGGCGATGCGACGCCGCAGCCCTGGCAGCCGGCCTACGCCGAGCACGGCACGCTGATCCATTCCGGCGAGTTCGACGGCCTCGACTTCGACGGCGCCTATGCGGCGATGGCCGAGCGCCTCGGCGCGCTCGGTCTCGGCGGGCCGCAGACCCGCTTCCGGCTGCGCGACTGGGGCATCTCGCGCCAGCGCTACTGGGGCTGCCCGATCCCGATCGTGCACTGCGCCGACTGCGGCGACGTGCCGGTGCCGGCCGATCAGCTGCCGGTCGTGCTGCCCGAGGACGTGGTCCCGGACGGCAGCGGCAACCCGCTCGCGAAGCTGCCGGCCTTCTACGAGACCTCCTGCCCGAAGTGCGGCGCGCCGGCCCGGCGCGAGACCGACACGATGGACACCTTCGTCGAGTCGAGCTGGTACTACGCGCGCTACGCCTCGCCGAAGTTCGACGGCGGCATGGTCGAGCCCGGGGCCGCGCACTACTGGCTGCCGGTCGATCAGTACGTCGGCGGCATCGAGCACGCGATCCTGCACCTGCTGTACGCGCGCTTCTTCCACAAGCTGATGCGCGACGAGGGCCTGGCCGGCTCCGACGAGCCCTTCGTGCGCCTGCTGACCCAGGGCATGGTCGTCGCCGAGACCTACTTCCGCGAGGACGCCGCCGGCCGCAAGAGCTGGTTCAACCCGGCCGAGGTCCGGGTCGAGCGCGACGGCAAGGGCCGCATCGTCTCGGCGATCCTGCCCGCCGACGGCCAGCCGGTGCAGTTCGGCGGCATCGAGAAGATGTCGAAGTCCAAGAACAACGGCATCGATCCGCAGTCGCTGATCGATCGCTGCGGTGCCGACACCGCGCGCCTGTTCATGATGTTCGCCGCCCCCCCGGATGCCTCGCTGGAGTGGTCCGACGCCGGCATCGAGGGCGCCTCGCGCTTCCTCAAGCGCCTGTGGGCCTGGGGGCACGAGCATGCCGCGGCGCTCGCCGCCCGCCCGGCCATCGACGCCGGCGCGCTCGACGCCGGCCTCAAGGCCCTGCGCCGCGAGATTCACGAAGCCCTCGGTCAGGCACTGTTCGACTACCAGCGCCAGCAGTTCAACACCGTCGTCTCGGCGGCGATGAAGATGCTGAACGCGCTCGCGAAGCTGCCGGAGGGCGCTGCGGCCGACGGCGTGCGGGCCGAAGGCTGGGCGATCCTGCTGCGCGTGCTGGCACCGGTCGTGCCGCATGTCACGCACGTGCTGTGGGCCGCGCTCGATCGCGGTCCGCTGCTCGATGCGCCGCTGCCGCAGCCCGATGCCGGCGCGCTCGCGCGTGACAGCCTGACGCTGGCCGTGCAGGTCAACGGCAAGCTGCGCGCGCAGATCGAGGTGGCGGCCGATGCCGATCGCCTGACGATCGAGACCGCCGCGCTCGCCGATGCCCAGGTGCAGCGCTTCCTGGAGGGCCGTCCGGCGAAGAAGGTCATCGTCGTGCCCGGCAAGCTCGTCAACGTGGTCGGCTGAACATGGCAAGCGTGCTGCGCATCGCGATCCTGAAGGCGGTCTTCGTCATGCTGCTGGCCGGGCTGAGCGGCTGCGGCTTCCAGCTGCGCGGCCAGCTCGCGCTGCCGCCGGTGCTCGAACGCACGCATCTGCAGGTGGCGGCCGGCGATCGCTCGACGCTGTACCAGCACCTGAAGGCCGGGCTGCAGGTCAACGGCGTCAGCCTCGTCACCGATCGCAACTCGGCGACGGCCGTGGTCGAGGTGGGCGGCGAGTCGGTCAGCAAGCAGACGGTGGTCAAGAGCGGCTCGGGCAGCGCGCTTGAATACGAACTGTTCTACAGCGTCGATTTCCGCGTCACCGGTGCCGATAACAAGGTGCTGATCAGCCAGCAGAACGTACGCCTGAGCCGCGACCTGCTGTACGACAACGCCACGGTGATCGGCCGCGACACCGGCGAGACGCGCGCGACCGAGGACATGCGCAAGGATGCCGCGCAGGCGATCCTGCGGCGCATTGCGGCGCTTTCGTCGGCGCAGCCGGCGCGCTGAGCACGGGAGCGGGCATGCGCCAGCGTCCCGAGCAGCTCGCCGCGACGCTCGCGCGCGGACTGAAGCCGGTGTACCTGATCCACGGCGAGGAGCCGCTGCAGGCGCTCGAAGCCGCCGACGCCGTGCGCGCCGCGGCGCGTGCGCAGGGCTTCAGCGAGCGCGAGGTGCTGAATGCCGATGCCGGCTTCGACTGGAACAGCCTCGCGGCGGCGGCCGGCACGCAGTCGCTGTTCGGCGAGCGCCGGCTGGTGGAGCTGCGCATCCCCAGCGGCAAGCCCGGCGACGCCGGCGCCCGGGCGCTGCGCGCGTGGTGCAGCCGCCCGCCCGAGGATACGGTGCTGATGGTGGCCAGTGGCAGGCTGGACGCGCAGCAGATGAAGTCGGCCTGGTTCACGGCACTCGACGAGGCCGGCGTCAGCGTGCAGACCTTCGCGCTCGAGACGCGGGCGTTTCCGGAGTGGCTGACGCGCCGGGCCCTGGCGCGTGGCCTGAAGCTCGCGCCGGAAGCCGTGGCGCTGCTGGCGACGCAGACCGAGGGCAACCTGCTCGCCGCCGCGCAGGAGCTCGACAAGCTGTGGATGCTGCACGGCGACGCCCTGCTCGATGCCGAGGCGCTGCTGGCCGCGGTCGCCGACAGCGCGCGCTTCGGCATCTACGACCTCGCCGATGCCGCGCTCGATGGCGATCCGGCGCGCTGCGCGCGCATCCTCGGCAGCCTGCGCGCCGAGGGCGAGGAAGCCGTGCTGACGCTCTGGGCGCTGGCGCGCGAGATCCGCACGCTGCTGCAGGCCGCGCAGGAGTGCGCCCGCGGCAGCGCGCCCGAGGCGGCGCTGACGCGGCTGAAGGTCTGGGACAAGCGCAAGCCGCTGATGCGCCGGGCGCTGGCGCGGCTCGATGCGGCACGGCTGCAGCGGCTGCTCGCCGACTGCGCGCGCGTCGATCGCACGGTCAAGGGCCAGGAGGCCGGCGAGCCCTGGGATGCGCTGCTCGCGCTCGCGCTCGGGCTGGCCGGCTGCGACGCCGGGCTGGCGCGCAGCGCCTGAGCCCCCATATCCCGGCAGACCCGGCCGCTTTCCGGCCGGACGGAATGTTCAGGCAGTCGCCCGCAGCGGCTGCGCTTCGAGGTGAAGACGATGACTGCAAGCGTGCAGGAAACCCAGGCCGGCGCCGACGTGCGCAGCTACATGCAGGAACTCGGCCGGCGCGCGCGCATCGCGGCGCGGGCGATGAGCCGTGCCGACACCGCCGCGAAGAACGCCGCGCTGCTCGCGATCGCTGCGCAGATCGAGGCCGCGCTGCCGGCGCTGCTCGAAGCCAACGCCGCCGATCTCGAGGCCGCGCGCGCCGGCGGCCTCGGCGCGGCGCTGCTCGATCGGCTCGCGCTCGGCGAGAAGGGCATCCGCGGCATGGCCCAGGGCCTGCGCGAGGTCGCCGCCCAGCCCGATCCGGTCGGCGAGATCACCGACCTGAAGTTCCGCCCCTCGGGCATCCAGGTCGGGCGCATGCGCGTGCCGCTCGGCGTCATCGGCATCATTTATGAATCGCGTCCGAACGTGACCGCCGATGCCGCGGCGCTGTGCCTGAAGGCCGGCAACGCCTGCATCCTGCGCGGCGGCTCCGAGGCGGCGCGCTCGAACCGCGCGATCGCCGCCTGCATCGCCGCCGGCCTCGAAGCCGCCGGCCTGCCGGCCGAGGCCGTGCAGGTGGTCGCGACCACCGACCGCGCCGCGGTCGGCGAGCTGATCCGCATGGAGCAGTACGTCGATGTCATCGTGCCGCGCGGCGGCAAGAGCCTGATCGCGCGCATCGCCGCCGAGGCGCGCGTGCCGGTGATCAAGCACCTCGACGGCATCTGCCACGTCTACGTCGACGATCGCGCCGACATCGGCAAGGCCGTGCGCGTCGCCTTCAACGCCAAGTGCCGGCGCTACGGCATCTGCGGCGCGATGGAAACCCTGCTCGTGCACGAGGCGGTCGCGCCGTACGTGCTGCCGCAGCTCGCCGAGCTCTACGGCGCCGCCGGCGTCGAGCTGCGCGGCTGCGAGCGCACGCGCCAGTTGCTGCCGGCCGCGCTCGCGGCGACCGAGGAGGACTGGTCGACCGAATACCTCGACGCGATCCTGTCGATCCGCGTCGTCGACGGCCTCGACCAGGCGATCGCGCACATCGAGCAGTACGGCTCGCACCACACCGACAGCATCATCACCGAGGACTACACGCGCGCCCGGCGCTTCCTGCGCGAGGTCGATTCGGCCTCGGTCATGGTCAACGCCTCGACGCAGTTCGCCGATGGCGGCGAGTACGGGCTCGGTGCCGAGATCGGCATCTCGACCGACAAGCTGCACGCCCGCGGCCCCGTGGGCGTCGAGGGCCTGACCACGCAGAAGTACGTCGTGCTCGGGGATGGCAGCACCCGTGCCTGAGTCGCACGCCGCGCTGGCGCTCGATGACGACGAGCGCGCCGAACTCGACGCGGTGCTCGTCGCCGGCGGGCACGATCTCGAATACGCCGACGGCCTGTTCTGCGCGCTGATCTGCGGTCCGGCCGCGGTCGATCGCACCTGCTGGCTGACGCTGCTGTTCCCGGTGCCGGTCACCGGGGACGCCGCCGCGCGCGTGCTGGAACTCGTCGAGCGCCACTGGAACGACATCGCGCACCGGCTGTCGCTCACGCGCGAGGCGCTCGACGAGGACAGCTTCTATCTGCCGTTCACGCACGTGCGCAGCGGCGCGCCAGGCGAGGCGCTGACCGGCCAGCGCTGGGCCGAGGGCTTTCGCGCCGGCATGGCGATGGCGCCGGATGCCTGGCGGCCGCTGCTCGCCGACGAGCAGGTGCTCGCGCAGCTCGCGCCGATCGTGTCGCTGGCGCGCCCGGCCGGCGATGCGCGTTTCGGGGCGGCGGCCGATCGCGAGGCGCTGACCGACCTGCTGCCGCTCTCGGCCTACCGGCTCGCGCGCCAGCTCGCCGC
>NZ_DAOLKE010000238.1:0-5580 GCF_035331805.1 Plasticicumulans sp.
GGATTCGCCAAGGCATCGAGCAAGGCATCGAGCAAGGCATCGAACGAGGCATCGAACGAGGCATCGAGCAAGGCATCGAGCAAGGCATCGAGCAAGGCATCGAGCAAGGCATCGAGCAAGGCATCGGGCAGGGTCAGGCACGGCTGCTCAGGCAGTTGCTGAATTGCCGTTTCGGTGCTTTGCCGCCCTGGGTCGAGACCCGCCTGGCCGACGCCGAACCGGCGCGGCTGGAGACCTGGGCGCGGCGCGTGCTCGACGCAGCGAGCCTGGAGGCGGTGTTCGACGAGCGTGGCTGAGCGCCTTCGGCCGCGCTTGCCGGCGACGCCGCCGAGGCTGTCGCAGGAGCCCGCCGCGCGCCCTCTTCGCTCACGTCTTTCACCATGTCATAGGCGTTCAGGCACCACCTCTCGCTGCTTGTATTCTGGGGGAAGAAAGGGCCACGCACGTTGCTGCGCTCCCTGGCGCAGGCGGCGAGCGTCGATCGCTTGACTGGCGACGAGTTGCGCCAGGCCGTGACGCAAACTTTCATTGATGGAGGACAACTGATGCTGACGATAGCCGAGGAATGGGAACAGCAGGCGAGAGAGAAGTGGATTCGCCAAGGCATCGAGCAAGGCATCGAGCAAGGCATCGAACGAGGCATCGAGCAAGGCATCGAACGAGGCATCGAACGAGGCATCGAGCAAGGCATCGAGCAAGGCATCGGGCAGGGTCAGGCACGGCTGCTCAGGCAGTTGCTGAATTGCCGTTTCGGTGCTTTGCCGCCCTGGGTCGAGACCCGCCTGGCCGACGCCGAACCGGCGCGGCTGGAGACCTGGGCGCGGCGCGTGCTCGACGCAGCGAGCCTGGAGGCGGTGTTCGACGAGCGTGGCTGAGCGCTTTCCGCAGCGCTGTGGGCGGCGGTGCCGGGCTTGTTGGCGACGCCGCGCCGGCGGCAAAATGGGCAAGGCCCGAAAAAATTTCGCGCGGGGCGCTGCGCGCCCCGGAACGCCGCTGCGCGGCGACAGAGAGACAGAGCAGCAGAGAAACAGAGATCAGCGTTCCGGTGGGCAGCGGTTCAAAAGGATGGGGGACACACACACCACCCGAACGCCAAGGTCGAGGTTGCGGCTTCCGGGATGGTAGGGGGAGCGGAAAGCACAGCGCGCGAGGTCGCGGGCGTAGTGCCAGGAGCCGCCGCGCACCACGCGCCGGGCGTCGCCGTCTTCGCTCACATCCTTTGGCGTGTCGTAGGCGTTGAGACACCACTCCCAGACATTGCCGGCCAGATCGAAGACGCCGTGCACCGACTCGCCCGCCGGGTACACGCCGACCGCGGTCATGCGGCCAAGCTGGCTTTCGACGGTGTTGGCGCAGCCCGCGCGCCATTCGCCCCAGGGATGCTTGCGCTGCGCGTCGCCGGCGGTCGCCGCCTGCTGCCACTCCCATTCGGTCGGCAGGCGGACCTCGTGGCCGACGGCGCGGGTGAGCCAGCGGCAATAGGCGATCGCCTCGAACCAGGTGATCGAGACAGCCGGCTGGTTGGCGCGCCCACGCTGCCAGTCAGGCTCCCAGCCGCGCACCCGGCGCACCAGCGCATCGTAGCCGTCGTCGGCGTCGACGAAAGCCTGCCACTGGGCGACGGTGATCGGGTAGCGCGCCATGTAGAAAGGCTGGACCTTGAAGCGCGGCGGTCGCGCCGGCGGCGCATCGTCGACTTCGAGCACCACCTCGCCGCCGGGGATCGCCTGCCAGACGAGGTCGGGAACGCCGTCGGCGGTCAGGCCGACGCCGGGGCGCGGGTCGCCGTCGGGCTGCAGCGTCAGGCGGTCGCCGATCCTTGCCCGTTCGGCGTGCGTCGTCGCCGGGTCGGCGAGACGGGCGAGCAGCTCGTCGGCGGCGAGCGGGCCGAGGAAGCGGCGCTCGTTCTCGCTCAGCGCGAAGCGCGTCCCCAGCCGGCGCAGCATCGGCGCCGTTTCGTGCATGACCCGCTCGTCCGACCAGCGATGTGAATCGCCGTGCGTCTGCCAGGCCTGTGCGGCACGCTCGATCTCGCGTCGCTGGTGCAGGTCGGCGCGGTTTTCAGCCAGCCAGTCGACCAGGCGCGGCCAGCGCCGGATCAGCGCTTCGTGCGCGACTTCGACCGTCTCCTCGCCGCGCGCCGGGTCGTTGCCGACGACGAGCAGGCGCTTACTGGCCAGTTGCTCGATGAGCGGCTGTGCGGCGGCGGCGAAATCGCCGCGCCGCGCCCGCCGGCGCGTGTCTTCGCTGTTGTCGCCCAGTTGCACGAGCTGCAGGAAGACGTCGCGCACGAGGTCATGGCGCTGCTGCGCGCCGCCGGGTGCGAGTTCGTCGAGCACGCCGTCGGCGTAGCGGACGATGGCGCCGGCTACGCCGCCGAGCGCGTCGTAGGCGCGATGGCACATGCGGCCGGCGGCGTCGCGCTGCGCGAAAAGCTGCGTCAGGCAGAATTCGAGCAGCGGCAGGTTGCCCGGCTCGTCGCCGACGTCGTCCAGCATGCGGCGGACGAGGCCGTCTTCGAAAGCGAAGCCGGCGACCTCGGCCGGGCCGGCGATCGCCCGCTCGCGCTCGCTGCGCGTCATCCCGCCGAGGAAGACGGTCGCCGCCTGCAGGCGGTCGCGCAGCGGGCGGTGGTCGACGGCGTGGTGCGTGAAGTCGGCGCGCAGCGTGAGGACGACGGTCAGCGGCGCCTGCTGCGTGCCGGCGATCAGTGCGTCGGCGAAGCGCGCGGCGGTTGCCGCCGTCGCTGCTGTCGGCGCGCTGATCTCGTCGCCGGCGGCGTCCTTCTTCTCGTAGGTGTACAGCTCCTCCCATTGATCGACGAGCAGCAGCAGACGGCGGCTGCCCGGCTGGCCGGCGAGGATGTCGGGCAGCAGGTGACGCAGCGCGAGCTTGCCGCCGTCGGCGCCCTTTGCCAGTTCGTCGGCCAGTTGGCCGATGACGAGCTGGCGCAGCGCGCCGGCGCTACCGGCGGCGTCCGCCCGACCCGTGGCGGCCAGATCGTGCAGGCAGCCGGCGAGGCTGCGCCAGGGTTCCTCGCCCGGCCGCAGCACGCCGACCGCCCAGCCGCCGCGCCGGCGTAGCGCCGGAATCAGCCCGGCCTGGACGACCGACGACTTGCCGCTGCCGGAAGCGCCGACGACAGCGACGAAAGGGCTGCCGTCGACGGCCTGCAGCAGCTCGCGCGTGAAGCCCTCGCGGCCGAAGAAGAACGGCGCGTCGGCGTCAGTGAAGGCGCGCAGGTCGCGGTAGGGGCAGTCGATGAGCGCGGGCGGCGGGCCGGCCGGCGTAGGGGCGGTGGCGCCCGGCGCGCCGCTGCTTGTTGCGCCGTCCGCTGCGCTGCGGCGCGGATGGCGCTGCTCGTGCGCGACGAGTGCCTGCGTCAGCAGTCCGGCGAGGTCGTTGGCGGTGGTGAACGAGCGGCTGCTGACACGCTCGCTGCGCAGCCGCTGCTTGAAGGCGGCGAGCAACTCGCCGTCCTTGCCCTTGTCGACGCGGCTGGCCGGCCACGGATGCTCTTCGTCCATGAAGAAAAGCAGGCGCGGTTTGCCGCCGTCCCTGGCGCGCTCGTGCTCGATCTCGCAGATTGAAACGGCGCTGCCCGCTGGCTTCCAGCCGTAGCGGAAGGCGTAGAGGCCGACGAAAATATCGGCCGCGTCGACTTCGCGCAGGCAGACGGCTTCGGCGTCGGCGTCCTCGGCCGGCCAGTATTCCATGCCGACCGGGAAATAGCCGAGGCCGAGGCAGGCCGCGACGACCTGCCCGCGATGCTCGGGCAGGTCGATCGAGGTGCTCGAAATGAAGACGCTGGGTCGGGCCGGCGGTTGGGACATCGTTTTCCCCTGGACGATGGGCGCAGGCGCGATTATCTCTCGCCGGGCGTGTCGGCGGGAGGGAGATTGTCTGCCGGCCGGGCGCCCGGCAGCGGCGCTCGCTGGTCGGCGGCCGCCGCCGGGCAGAGCGGGCCGGCTTCCGGTAGAATCGCGCCTGCGCGCCGGCGCTTGCCGCCGTTCCGGCTTCCGTCTCTCCCTCCCTCCTTCCTTCGCTTCCCGGCCGTTCATGGATTACCTGCTCAGCTTCATCGATATCGTCCTGCATCTCGACAAGCACTTGGCGCTGCTTGTCCAGCAGTACGGACAATGGATTTACGTGATTCTCTTCGCCATCATCTTCAGCGAGACGGGTTTTGTCGTGACGCCTTTTCTGCCCGGCGACTCGCTGATTTTCGTCGCCGGCGCGCTGGCGGCGCTCGGTGGAATGGACATCGGCATCCTGCTCGCGGTGCTCAGCGCGGCGGCGATCCTCGGCAACATGGTCAATTACCAGATCGGTCGCTTTCTCGGACCGAAGGTCTTCCATTGGGAGCAGTCGCGCTTCTTCAACAAGGCGGCGCTCGACAAGACGCACGCTTTCTACGAGAAGCACGGCGGCAAGACGCTGGTCATTTCGCGTTTCCTGCCGCTCTTCAGGACTTTCGCGCCCTTCGTCGCCGGGATCGGCGCGATGGGCTACGCGCGCTTCACTGTCTTCAACCTGATCGGCGCGCTGGCCTGGGTCGGCTCGCTGACGCTGGCCGGTTACTGGTTCGGCAATCTGCCGTGGATCCAGCAGAATCTGACGCTGGTCATCGTGGCGATCATCGTCATTTCGCTGCTGCCGGTCCTCTACGGCTGGTGGCAGCATCGGCAGGCGGGAGGGCAAGCATGATTTCGCTCGTCATCCTGATCTCCGGGCGGGGCAGCAACATGGCTGCGCTGCTGGATGCCGCCGGGCGCGGCGACCTGCCGGTACGCATCGCCGGCGTCGTGGCGAATCGGCCGGATGCGGCCGGTTTGGCGACGGCCGCCGCCGCCGGCGTGCCGACCTGCGTCGTCGATCATCGCGCTTTCGCCGGGCGCGCAGAGTTCGACGCCGCGCTGGCCGAGGCGATCGACGCTTGCGCGCCGGATCTGGTCGTTCTCGCCGGCTTCATGCGCATCCTCGGCGAGGCTTTCGTGCAACGCTACGCCGGTCGTCTGCTCAACATTCATCCGTCGCTGCTGCCGGCCTTCCCCGGTCTGCACACGCACCGGCGGGCGCTCGCCGAGGGGGTGCGGATTCACGGCTGCAGCGTGCATTTCGTCACCGCCGACCTCGACCATGGGCCGATCGTCGTCCAGGCAGCCGTTCCGGTTCTCGACAGCGACGATGAGGAGACGCTGGCCGCGCGCGTTCTCGCGCAGGAGCACCGGATCTACCCGCTCGCCGTGCGCTGGTTCGCCGAAGGCCGCCTGCAGTTGCGCCAGGGGCGCGTCGTCTGTGCCGTCGAACAGGCCGCGCACCCCTGGCTGATCGTTCCGGCGAGCGCGGCCGGCTGACCGGCGGGCCGATGCAGCGTGGTTTGCTCGTTGCTCTGCTCGTCTCGCTCGTGCTGCATGCGCTGGCGCTCTTCGCGACGCAGATGAGCTTGCCGCGCGCGGGCGATCCACCTCCGTTGCTCGCCGAGTTGCGTCCGTCGCCGCAGACGGGCGGTGCAGCGCCGGCGCAGCTCGCCGACCCGCCGCCGAAGTTCTGCCCCGAGTGCGGGCAGGAGACCCGCGT
>NZ_DAOLKE010000239.1:0-5575 GCF_035331805.1 Plasticicumulans sp.
GGGCGCTGGTCGGCCGGCATGGTTCGGCACGGGCCGCGCTCGATGCCGGGCGCAGCGCCTGGCGCGAGGCCGGCCTGCCCGAGGCCGCGCAGGCCGCCCTCGCCAGTCCCGATGCCGCCGCCATCGAGCGCGAGCTGACCTGGGCAGGACGGCCGGGAAACCGGCTGCTGCTTCCCGGCTCGCCGGCCTATCCGCCGCTGCTCGCCCTCGCGCCGCGCCCGCCGGTGCTGCTGTGGGTGATCGGTGAACCCGCGCTGCTCGCCGATCCGCAGCTCGCCGTCGTCGGTGCGCGCCGCCCGAGCGCCGGCGGGCGCGACATCGCCCGCAGCTTCGCCGCGCAGCTCGCCGCCAGCGGCCTCGTCATCACCAGCGGGCTGGCGCTCGGCATCGACGCTGCCGCGCACCGCGGCGCGCTCGAAGCCGGCGGCCGCACGCTGGCCGTGCTCGGCACCGGGCTCGACCGCATCTATCCGGCCGCCAACCGCGATCTCGCGCATGCGATCGTCGACGGCCGCGGCGCGCTGGTCTCGGAGTTCCCGCTCGGCACGCCGGCACTCGCCGACAACTTTCCGCGCCGCAACCGCGTGATCGCCGGGCTCAGCCTCGGCACGCTGGTGGTCGAGGCGGCGCTCGCCAGCGGTTCGCTGATCACGGCGCGGCTCGCCGCCGAGCACAACCGCGAGGTGTTCGCGGTGCCGGGCTCGATCCACAACCCGCTGGCGCGCGGCTGCCATGCGCTGATCCGCGAGGGGGCGAAGCTCGTCGAGTCGGCGCAGGACATCCTCGCCGAGCTGGCGCCGCGGCTGCAGGCGCTGCTGTCGGCGCCGCCGGCCGCACCGGCGCAGGTGTCCGGCACAGCGCTGCCGGCAGGGGTGGCGGCCCCGGCCGCGCTCGACGAGGACTACCGCAAGCTGCTGGATTTGCTGGCGGATTCGCCTGCACCGGTCGACCTGCTGGTGCGGCGCAGCGGATTGACGGCCGAAATCGTTTCCTCCATGCTGCTGATTCTTGAGCTGGAAGGGTACGTCGCCACGGCACCGGGCGGGCTGTATTCACGGCTCGTCTGATTGAGGTGGTGATGAAAGAAAACGTCCTCGACGTGCTGATGTACCTGTTCCAGAACTTCATCGAAGAGGACCTCGACACCGACACCGACCGCGCGACCATGCACAGCGAGCTGGTCGATGCCGGCTTTGCGTCGCGTGAGGTGCACGCTGCGTTCGACTGGCTCGACAGTCTCGTCGAGCGGCGCAACACGCTGAGTGCGCCGGTGCATCCGGAACGGTCCTTCCGCATCTACACCGAACAGGAATGCGCGCGGCTCGACACCGCCTGCCGCGGTCTGCTGCTGCAGCTCGAACAGGCCGGCGTGCTCGGCCCGGAGAACCGCGAGCTGGTCATCGACCGCGTGCTGGCGCTGCCGGCGGCCGAGATCGACGAGGCCCAGCTCAAGTGGCTGATCCTGATGGTGCTGTTCCGCCAGCCCGGTCAGGAGGACGCCTGCGCCGCGATCGAGGATCTGCTGTTCGATGATTTCGGAGCCTGGCTCCACTAGGCTCAGCAGCCGCGCGTGACCGCCCCGGTGCGCGCGCCGGCGCCGCGTAGCACCCACCCGGCCCGACCCTCCCGGCCCTCCCCGAGCGCGGTACCGCGACCATGAGCAAGCATCTGGTCATCGTCGAATCGCCGGCCAAGGCGAAGACGATCAAGAAATATCTCGGCAAGGACTACGAGGTGCTCGCCTCCTACGGCCATGTCCGCGATCTGGTGCCGAAGGAAGGCGCCGTCGATCCCGAGCGCGGCTTCGCGATGAAGTACGAGGTCATCGACAAGAACCAGAAGCACGTCGATGCGATCGCGAAGGCGCTGGCCAAGGCCGATGCGCTGTATCTGGCGACCGACCCGGACCGCGAGGGCGAGGCGATCTCGTGGCATCTGTACGAGATCCTGCGCGAGCGCGAGCTGCTCGCCGACAAGCCGGTGCAGCGCGTGGTGTTCCACGAGATCACCAAGCGCGCGATCCAGGAGGCGATCACCCACCCGCGCGCGCTGGCGATGGATCTGGTCAACGCCCAGCAGGCGCGGCGCGCGCTCGATTATCTGGTCGGCTTCAACCTGTCGCCGCTGCTGTGGAAGAAGATCCGCCGCGGCCTCTCGGCCGGGCGCGTGCAGTCCCCGGCGCTGCGCCTGATCGTCGAGCGCGAGGAAGAAATCGAGCGCTTCGTCACGCGCGAGTACTGGACGATCGAGGCCGACTGCGCGAAGCAGCAGCCCTTCGGCGCCAAGCTGGTCGAATACCAGGGCGCGAAGCTCACGCAGTTCAGCGTCGAGAACGCCCCGTCCGCCCATGCCATGCGCGAGGCCCTGCTCGCCGAGGCGCAGGGCAGGCTGCAGGTCGCGAAGGTCGAGAAGAAGCAGCGCAAGCGCAATCCGGCCGCGCCGTTCACGACCTCGACGCTGCAGCAGGAGGCCTCGCGCAAGCTCGGCTTTTCGGCCAGCCGCACGATGCGCACCGCGCAGGCGCTGTACGAGGGCATCGACATCGGCTCGGGCAGCGTCGGCCTGATCACCTACATGCGCACCGACTCGGTCAACCTCGCCGCCGAGGCGCTGACCGAGATCCGCGAGCTGATCGCACGCAGGTACGGGGCGCACAACGTGCCGCCCGAGCCGCGCGTCTACAAGACCAAGGCCAAGAACGCCCAGGAAGCGCACGAGGCGATCCGCCCGACCTCGGTCGCGATCGAGCCCGAGCAGGTGCGCGCGCACCTCTCCGCCGAGCAGTTCAAGCTCTACGAGCTGATCTGGAAGCGCACGGTCGCCTGCCAGATGATCCCGGCGACGCTCGACACGGTCTCGGTCGATCTCGCCTGCGGGCCCGGCAAGGGCAACACCTTCCGCGCCAGCGGCTCGACCATCGCCGACCCGGGCTTCCTCGCCGTCTACGAGGAAGGCGTCGACGATGCCCGCACGCGCGAGGCCGACGACGAGGAGGGCGGGCGCGTGCTGCCGCCGCTCGCGGTCGGCGACGTGGTCGAGCTGCGCGCGATCCGCGCCGAGCAGCACTTCACCGAGCCGCCGCCGCGCTACAGCGAGGCGAGCCTGGTCAAGGCGCTGGAGGAGTTCGGCATCGGCCGGCCCTCGACCTACGCCGCGATCCTCTCGACGCTGCAGGCGCGCGAATACGCGGTCATCGACGGCCGCCGCTTCGTGCCGACCGATGTCGGGCGCATCGTCAACCGCTTCCTGACCCAGCACTTCACGCAGTACGTCGATTACGACTTCACGGCCCGGCTGGAGGACGAACTCGACGAGGTCTCGCGCGGCGAAAAGGAATGGGTGCCGCTGATGCAGGAGTTCTGGGGGCCGTTCCGCGAGCGCTGCGAGGACAAGGAAGGCTCGGTGTCGCGCACCGAGGTCGTGCAGGCGCGCGAACTCGGCAGCGACCCGAAGACCGGCAAGCCGGTGTCGGTGCGCATCGGCCGCTTCGGGCCCTTCGTGCAGATCGGCACCAAGGACGACGCCGACAAGCCGCAGTTCGCGAGCCTGCGCCCCGAGCAGCGCATGGATTCGATCACGCTCGAGGACGCGCTCGAACTGTTCAAGCTGCCGCGCGACCTCGGCAAGACCGCCGACGGCGAGCCGATCAAGGCCAACGTCGGGCGCTTCGGGCCGTACGTGCAGTACGGCAAGAAGTACGTGTCGCTGAAGGAGGACGATCCGTACTCGGTCACGCGCGAGCGCGCGCTGGAACTGATCGCCGCGCACAAGGAAGCCGAGGCCAACAAGTACATCCGCGTGTTCGACGGCTCGCCGGTGCAGGTGCTGAACGGCCGCTACGGCCCGTACATCA
The DNA here is from genome assembly GCF_035331805.1 of Plasticicumulans sp. Taxonomy (NCBI): domain Bacteria; kingdom Pseudomonadati; phylum Pseudomonadota; class Gammaproteobacteria; family Candidatus Competibacteraceae; genus Plasticicumulans; species Plasticicumulans sp. The sequence continues at coordinate 3,854 of NZ_DAOLKE010000239.1, forward strand.
CCGACGGCAAGAAGAACGCCAAGATCCCCAAGGACCGCGAGCCGGCGGCGCTGACGCTGCCCGAGTGCCTCGAACTGCTGGCCGCCGCCCCCGACAAGAAGCCCGGTGCGCGCGGTGCGGCCCGCGGCGGCGCCCGCAGCAAGGCCAAGGCCGGCTGATGGCGCAGATTGCGCTGCGGCGCGCCGCGCGCGTGCTCGCGGCCGGCGGCATCGTCGCCTACCCGACCGAGGCCGTGTACGGGCTCGGCTGCGACCCGCTCGACTTCGACGCGGTCGCGCGTCTGCTGGCGCTGAAGCGCCGGCCGGTCGAGAAGGGCGTGATCCTGATCGGCGCGAGCCTCGCCCAGCTCGAACCCTGGCTGCTGCCGCTCGATGCCGCGCAGCGCGCGCGCATCGGCGACACCTGGCCCGGCCCGAACACCTGGCTGGTGCCGTGCCGGCGCTCGACGCCGTACTGGCTGCGCGGCGCCCACGACACGCTCGCCGTGCGCGTCACCGCGCATCCGCTGGCCGCGGCGCTCTGCCGGGCGTTCGGCGGCGCGATCGTCTCGACCAGCGCCAACCTCGCCGGCCGGTCGCCGGCGCGCAGCGCGCTCGCCGTGCGCAGCCGGCTCGGCAGCGCGGTCGATCTGGTGCTCAACGGCGCCCTCGGCGGCCAGGCCCGGCCGACGACGATCCGCTCGCTCGCCACCGGCGAGATCGTGCGCGCCTGAGCCTCTGGGCGCCGCGCCGCTGCGCGCGTTACCCTCGCGCTCCCGTCCTGCCGCCGGAGCGCCCCCGATGCCGACCGCCCTGCCCGTGTCCGCGATCCGCGATTACCTGCTGACGCTGCAGGATCGCATCTGCGCCGCCATCGCCGCCGAGGATGGCGCGGCCGGCTTCCGCCACGACGACTGGACCCGCCCCGAGGACCGCCCCGGCCTGCGTGGCGACGGCCGCACGCGCGTGCTCGCCGACGGCGCGGTGTTCGAGCAGGCCGGCATCAATTTCTCGCACGTGCGCGGCCAGCAGCTGCCGCCCTCGGCGAGCGCGCACCGCCCGGAACTCGCCGGCAGCGGCTTCGAGGCGCTCGGCGTGTCGCTGGTCGTGCATCCGCGCAATCCGCACGTGCCGACCTCGCACATGAACGTGCGCGCCTTCGTCGCCACGCAGCCGGATCAGGAGCCGGTCTGGTGGTTCGGCGGCGGTTTCGATCTGACGCCGTATTACGGCTACGAGGACGACTGCCGGCACTGGCACCGCGTCGCGCAGGCCGCGTGCGCACCCTTCGGCGACGGCCACTACGCGCGCTTCAAGCGCTGGTGCGACGAGTACTTCTTCCTGAAGCACCGCCAGGAGCCGCGCGGCATCGGCGGCCTGTTCTTCGACGACTACGCCGAAGGCGGCTTCGATTCGGCCTTCGCGTTCCTGAAAAGCGTCGGCAACGCCTACCTCGATGCCTACCTGCCGATCGTGCAGCGCCGGCGCGACACGCCGTACGGCGAGCGCGAGCGCGACTTCCAGCTCTACCGGCGCGGGCGCTACGTCGAATTCAACCTGGTCTGGGACCGCGGCACGCTGTTCGGCCTGCAGTCGGGCGGGCGCACCGAATCGATCCTGATGTCGCTGCCGCCGCAGGTCGCATGGCGCTACGACTGGCATCCCGAACCGGGATCGGAGGAGGCGCGGCTGTATTCGGACTTCCTGCGCGCACGCGACTGGCTCGGCGAGTAAGCGTTTTTCG
>NZ_DAOLKE010000240.1:0-2223 GCF_035331805.1 Plasticicumulans sp.
CGGCCGCCGCCCGTGCCCGCCCGCGCCGCCGCGCGCGCACCGGGCCGGGTGCCTGCCGCTCAAGCGCCCTGCCCGGCGGCCGATATCTGCTGATCGGCCGGCCTGCAGGGCCGCCGGCAAGCGCACCGGCCCGGTCATGTCCGCGCACGCAGGTGCGTCGCTGCCCCCTCGGCTTTGTTTCTCAGCAGGTACGCAAATGCTCCTCAACCGCCTGAAGGTCTGGCAGAAGCTGTTGTTGCTCGCCGTGCTCGGCGCCGTGCTGGTGGCCGTGCCGCTCGGGCTGCTGGTGCGCGACGAACTCGCGGCGCGCACGCTCAACCGGCATCAGGCAGACGGCATCGAGCCCTTGCGCCAGACGCTGCAGGCCGTGCAGCTCGTGCAGCAGCACCGCGGCCTTTCGGCGCAGACGCTGTCCGGACGCACCGATGCCGGCGCCACCCGCAACGGCAAGGCGCAGGCCATCACCGCGGCGCTGGCCGCGCTCGATGCCATCGTGCGGGCGCGCAGCGACGATGTCGTGCTCACTTCGTTCTGGCAGCAGCTCCCGGGCACCTGGCAGGCGCTGGCCACCTCGGTCGGCAACGCCCAGGTCGAGCCGGCCGCAGCCTTTGCCGCCCATACCGCCCTGATCCAGCGGCTGCTCGATCTGCTGGGGCTGATCGCCAATCACCACGATCTGGCGCTGACTCCGGACAAGGCCGATTACTTCCTGCAGCGCGCGATCATCGACCAGCTGCCGCCGCTCGCCGAGCTGATGGGCCAGACGCGCGCGCGCGGCGTGGCAGTCCTCACGGTCCGCAACGACGGTACGGTCACGGCCGATTCGCTCACGTCGGCACGGGCCACCGGCGGTACGACCCGCAGCAGCATCAGCGAGGCCGACCGGCTGGAGATGCAGCGGCTGCACGACGCGATCCAGCATCAGGCACGCAGCGTCAGCGGTACGCTCACCGCCATCACCGAACTGGACCCGGCGCTCGGCGAACGGCTGCGCACGCCGGTCACGGCGGCGAATGCGCAGGTCGAGGAACTGGCGCAGCTGGTGCTCTGGGAATTCATCGAAGCCGACACCATCCGCTTCGATGCCGGCGAGTTCTTCCGCATCAGCACGGCGGCGATCGATGTCCAGTTCGCCCTGATCGACTCGCTGATCGAGGCGCTCGAAACCCGCATCGAAGTGCAGGCGGGCGCGTTGCAGCGCCAGCAGCAGCTGCTCGCCGCGGCCATGGTCGGGATCGCGCTGCTGACCGGCGGGCTGACGCTCGCGATCGTGCGCACGATCACCGCACCGCTGTCGCAGACGGCGCGCGTGCTGCAGACCGCCGCCGGCGGCGATCTGACCCGGCGGCTGCGCCCGCGCTCGCGCGACGAGCTCGGACACATGGGGCGTGACCTCGATGTGTTCCTCGATGCGCTGTCGCGCAGCATCGGCGAGATCGCCGACACCGCGCAGCAGCTCGGGCAGTCGTCGCAGGCGCTGACCGAGGTCAGCCGCCGCGTCAACGACGGGGCGGCGCGCACGACCACCGATGCCGAGAAGCTCAGCATCGCGGCCGCCGACATGAACGAGCGTGTCGCCAGCGTCGCGACCGCCACCAGCCAGATGAACACCGCCGTGCACGAGATCGCACGCAGCACCGCCGAGGGCGCGCGCGTCACCGGCGAGGCGGTGTCGCTCGCCAGCGCGGCGACGACCGCGATGCAGCGCCTCGATGAGAGCAGCGCGCGCATCGGCGAGGTCGTGGCGCTGATCAGCCACATCACGCGCCAGACGCGGCTGCTGGCGCTGAACGCGACCATCGAGGCGGCGCGCGCCGGCGAGGCCGGACGCGGCTTCGGCGTGGTCGCGCACGAGGTCAAGGAACTCGCCGACGGCACGGCCCGCGCCACGCAGGACATCGCCGACAAGATCGGCACGATCCAGTCCGACACCGCCGGCGCCGTCGAGGCGATCCGCGGCATCGGCGACAGCGTCGGGCGCGTGAACACGCTGCAGACCACGATCGCCGCGGCGATCGAGGAACAGTCGGTGGTCACCGACGACATCAGCCGCAACATCGCGCAGGCGGCCACGCGCACCGGCGAGATCGGCAGCGGCCTCATCGAGGTCACGCAGATCGCCGCCGGCGCCGCGGCCTCCGGCCGGGAGCTGGAAAGCGCCGCGCACGCACTGGCGCAGATGGGCGCGCAGCTGCGCGATCTCGTGCAGCGCTTCCGCTACGC
>NZ_DAOLKE010000240.1:2323-5541 GCF_035331805.1 Plasticicumulans sp.
CCCTGCTCGCCGCCGCCCTGCTCGCCACCGCCGGCAGCGCCTTCGCCGCCACCCTCACCAAGGAGGAGGCGATCGCCAAGGCCCAGGCCATCCACCCCGGCGAGGTGGTCAAGGCCTATACCGAAGTCCAGCACGGCCGCACGCTGTGGGAAGTGCAGATCAAGGGCGAAGACGGCAGGAAGGCGGCGATCTTCATCGACGCCGAGACCGGCGAGCAGGACCTGAAGGCCAAGTAAGCGCGGGCTGCCGACATGACCGCCCCCGCTGAAATCAAGGTCTGGGACCCGCTGGTGCGGGTCTTCCACTGGTCGCTGGTCGTGGCGTTCACGCTGGCCTTCCTCACCGAGGACGACTGGCAGTGGCTGCACGTCATCGCCGGCTACACGGTGCTCGGGCTGGTGCTCGTGCGCCTGGTCTGGGGGCTGGTCGGTCCGCGGCATGCGCGCTTCAGCGACTTCGTGCACCGGCCGCGCACCGTCTGGCAGTACACGCAGGCGGTGCTGCGCGGTCGCGCCGAGCGTCACATAGGCCACAATCCGGCCGGCGGCGCGATGATCGTCGCGCTGCTCGTGATGCTGCTGGTGACGACCGGACTCGGCCTCTGCGCGTACGGTGCGCGCGGCAACGGACCGCTCGGCGACTGGCTCGGCGAGCTGAGCGCCTTCGCGACCGATGCGCTGACCGAAGCGCACGAGCTGGCCGCCTGGCTGACGGTGTGGCTGATCGCCGGCCATCTGCTCGGCGTGCTCTGGGAGAGCCTGCTGCACCGCGAGAACCTGGTGCGCGCGATGATCACCGGCCGCAAGCGCGCCGCAAAGCTTCCGGGCGGGCTGCCGGCGGACCCGCAGGCGCCATGAGCGCCGATCGGTCACGAAACGCAAATCCTGTCGCCCCGGGCCGATGCCGGATACCCGCGACCGCCACGCTCCAGTAAGCTCAAGCCCCTGATTCCTCAGGCACGCCGGGTCACCGGCGTGCGTCAGGTGGCGCAGATGTCACGATCCCTGCTGTGCTCCGTGCTGCTCACCGGCTGGCTGCTGCTGCCCCCGGCCGCCGCTGCCGCCCCCGCTCCCGCTCCGCTTTCCGACGCCGAACGCACGCTGCACGTGCTCGACCGGCTCGCCTACGGGCCGCGGCCCGGCGAGCTCGATGCCGTCGCTGCCGAAGGCACCGACGCCTGGATCGCCCGCCAGCTCCAGCCCGATTCGCTGCCGCTGCCGCCGGCGCTGCTCGCCGAACTCGAAGCGCTGCCGACGCACGGCCTCGATGCCGCCGAAATCTGGCGCCGCTACGGTCCGCCGGCGCAGGCGGCGCTGCCGGTGAAGGAGCGCCCGCTCGCCGAGGCGAAGGCCAAGCGCCTCGTGCTCGCCGCCGAGCAGCGCGAGCGCCTGCTGCGGGCGCTCGCAAGCCCGCGCCAGCTCGAAGAGGTGATGACCGAGTTCTGGTTCGATCACTTCAACGTCCATCGCGAGAAAGATGCCGTGATGCTGTGGGTCGGCGACTACGAGCGCAGCGCCATCCGCCCGCACGCGCTCGGGCGCTTCCGCGAGCTGCTCGGCGCCACCGCCCGCCATCCGGCGATGCTGTATTACCTCGACAACTGGCGCAGCGGCGCCGGCGGCCAGAACGAGAACTACGCGCGCGAACTGCTGGAGCTGCACACGCTCGGCGCCGACGGCGGCTACACGCAGGCCGATGTCATCGCGCTCGCGCGCATCCTGAGCGGCTGGACGCTCGATCTCGCCGGGGCCGCCGAGCCCGGCGCGCCGCTGTTCCGCTTCCAGCCCGGCCGTCATGCGGGCGGCGACAAGCGGCTGCTCGGCCAGCGCATCCCGGCCGGCGGCGAGGACGAAGGCGAGGCCGCCCTCGACCTGCTCGCGCGCCATCCGTCAACGGCGCGGCACATTGCGTATGAGCTTGCGCAGCGCTTCGTCGCCGACCAGCCGCCGAAGCCGCTGGTCGCGCTGCTCGCCAAGCGCTTCCGCGACACCGACGGCGACCTCCGCGCCGTGCTGGCAACGCTGTTCGAAAGCCCGCAGTTCACGGCGCGCGCGGCCTGGCGCGCGAAGTTCAAGACGCCGTACCGCTACGTGCTGTCGGCCTGGCGCGCCGGGCAGCTGCCGATCGACGACACCGCGCCGGTCATGACCGCGCTCGATCGCCTCGGCCAGCCGCTGTGGGGCTGCCCGACGCCGGACGGCTACGGCGACACCGCCGCCGACTGGCTCGGCCCCGATGCGCTGCGCCTGCGCGTCGATCTGGCCACGGCCTGGGCGAGCGGCCGGCTGCCGGGGCGCGATGCCGGCCCCGACAAGTCCGGGCGCCGGCGCGACGCCGGCAGGATGTCGCCGCCGGCCGCCGGCGAGGCATCGATGGCCCCCATGGCCCCGATGAATCCGTCGACGATGGCCGCAGCCGGCGCAGACCGCGAAGCCGGCTCCGAACCGCCCGAAGCAGCGCCGGCCATGGCGATGACGCCGCCGATGCGCTCGCCGGCCGAAGCGGCCGTCCGCCGTTCAGGTCCGGTGCCAGCCGATCCTGCGCTCGCGCCCGATGCCGCAAGCCTCGCCGCCACGCTCGGCCCCGGCATCGGCCGGCGCACGGCCGCGGCCGTCGCCTCGGCCTCGCCGCCGCTTCGCAGCGTGCTGCTGCTCGGCGGTCCGGACTTCATGCGTCGCTAGTTGTCATCCCCCGCCGCCGCCGGAGGTCGAAGACCCATGCTGCGTCGCCAACTGCTGAAAGCCATCGCCGCCGCCCCGCTGCTCGCGCTCGGTCCGCGGCTGTACGGAGCCGAACTGCCGCAGCCGGGTCCGCGGCTGGTGGTCGTGCTGCTGCGTGGCGGGCTCGACGGCCTCAGTGCCGTCGTGCCCTGGGCCGATGCCGATTACCGCGCCGCGCGACCGCGCATCGGGCTCGGCGCACCGGGCACGGCCGGCGGCGTGCTCGACCTCGACGGCCGCTTCGGCCTGCATCCGGCACTCGCGCCGCTGATGCCGCTCTGGAGCGCCGGCCTGCTCGCCTGCGTGCACGCCTGCGGCTCGCCGGACCCGACGCGCTCGCACTTCGATGCGCAGGACGATCTCGACACCGGCACGCCCGGCCGGCGCTCGACCGCCTCCGGCTGGCTGAACCGCCTGCTCACCGAGCTGCCGCAGGCCCGCGGCCCGACCGCCGGGCTGTCGGTCGGTGCGCAGATCCCGCGGCTGCTGTCGGGACCG
>NZ_DAOLKE010000241.1:0-5516 GCF_035331805.1 Plasticicumulans sp.
CCAGGATGCAGAAGATCAGGATGCGCCCGCCCCGCGGCTGCGGGCTTGATCTCCGGCACCGGCTCCGCGCCGCCGCTTCAGGCCGCGATCTGCCCGAGCAGCATGCGCACCTCGGCGGCCCGCGCCTCGGCGTCGGCCAGCGGTTTCTGGATGCGCAGCTTGTCCTGACCGTCGAGCCGGTAGGTCTTCGGCTGCTTGTGGATCAGCACCAGCAGGCGGCTCACGTCGATGTTCGGCTCCGGGCCGAACACGATGCGCCCGCCCTCGGGGCCGGCCTCGATCTTGCGGATGCCGACCGGGCCGGCGGCGAGCTTCAGTTCGGTGATGCGGAACAGGTTCTGCACCTGCGCCGGCAGCAGGCCGAAGCGGTCGATCATCTCGACCTGCAGCTCCTGCAGCGCCGCGGCATCGGTGCAGCTGGCGATGCGCTTGTACAGCATCAGCCGCGCGTGCACGTCGGGCAGGTAGTCCTCGGGGATCAGCGCCGGCACGCCGAGGCTGACCTCGGGGCCGTGGTCGAGCGGGCGGTCGAGCGCCGGCGTGCGCCCGGACCGGATCGCCTTCACCGCGCGTTCGAGCATGTCCATGTACATCGTGTAGCCGACCTCGTGGATCTGGCCGCTCTGCTCCTCGCCGAGCAGCTCGCCGGCCCCGCGGATCTCCAGGTCGTGGTTGGCGAGCATGAAGCCGGCGCCGAGTTCTTCGAGCGATTCGATGGCCTCGATGCGCTTGACGGCATCGGCGGTCATGCTCTTGCGGTTCGGCACGATCAGGTAGCAGTAGGCGCGGTGGTGCGAGCGGCCGACGCGGCCGCGCAACTGGTGCAGCTGCGCCAGCCCGAGCTTGTCGGCGCGCTCGATGATGATGGTGTTGGCGCTCGGCACGTCGATGCCGGATTCGACGATGGTCGTGCACACCAGCAGGTTGCAGCGCTGGTGATAGAAATCGAGCATGACCTTTTCGAGCTCGCCGGCGCCCATCTGGCCGTGCGCGACCGCGACGCGCGCGCCGGGCACGAGCTGCGCGAGTTCCTGCGCGCGGCGGTGGATGCTGTCGACCTCGTTGTGCAGGAAGTACACCTGTCCGCCGCGCTTCAGCTCGCGCAGGCAGGCTTCCTCGATCAGGGCTGCGTTGTACTCGTTGACGAAGGTCTTGACCGCAAGCCGGCTCGCCGGCGGCGTGGCGATGATCGACAGCTCGCGCAGCCCGGCGAGCGCGAAGTTCAGCGTGCGCGGGATCGGCGTGGCGGTCAGCGTCAGGATGTCGACCTCGGAGCGCAGGGCCTTGAAGGCTTCCTTCTGGCGCACGCCGAAGCGGTGTTCCTCGTCGATGATGACGAGACCGAGGTCCTTGAACCGCACTTCGGGCTGGATCAGCTTGTGCGTGCCGATGACGATGTCGATGCCGCCGCTGGCGAGGCCGGCGAGCACGGCGTCGGTGTCCTTCTTCGAGCGGAAGCGCGACAGGCTCTCGATGGTCACCGGCCAGCCGGCGTAGCGGTCGAGGAAGTTGCGGTAGTGCTGGTTGGCGAGCAGCGTCGTCGGCACCAGCACCGCCACCTGCCGGCCATCCTGCACGGCGAGGAAGGCCGCGCGCATCGCGACCTCGGTCTTGCCGAAGCCGACATCGCCGCAGACGACGCGGTCCATCGGCTTGCCGGTGCGCAGGTCGGCGAGCACGGCGTCGATCGCGAGCTGCTGGTCCGGGGTTTCCTCGTACGGAAAGGCCGCTGCGAAGGCGAGCATCTCGCGCTCGTCGCCGTGGAATTTGTGCCCCGGGCGGGCGGCGCGGCGGGCGTAGACATCGAGCAGCTCGGCGGCGGCATCGTGCGCCTTCTCGGCGGCCTTGCGCCGCGCCTTCTCCCACTGCTCGCCGCCGAGGCGGTGCAGCGGCGGGTTCTCGCCGCCGGTGTAGCGGCTGACGCGATCGAGCATCGCCACCGGCACGTAGAGTTTTTCGGCGTTCGCGTATTCGAGCACGAGGTACTCGGCCGGGATGCCGCCGGCCTCCATGTGCACGAGGCCCTGATAGCGGCCGACGCCGTGATCCTCGTGCACGACCGCCGCGCCGATGGCGAGGTCGGCGAGGTTGCGGATGATGGCCTCGGCCTCGCGCGCGGCGCGGCTGCTGCGCCGTGTGCTGCGCACCCATTCGCGGTGCAGCAGGCTCTCGGTGATGACGGCGAGCGGTGCCGCGGTGCCGTCCTCGAGCACGAAGCCCTGATCGAGCGGCGCGACCGTCAGCGCGAGCCGCGCCTCGCTGCCGACGAAACCCGGCCAGCCGTCGACCGCGACCGGCAGCAGATTCTGCGCACGCAGCGTCTCGGCCAGCACCTCGCGCCGGCCGGCCGATTCGGCGGCGAACAGCACGCGCCCCGGAAAGGCATCGAGCCAGTCGAGCAGTGCCGCGGCCGGGCGCTCGGCGCGCGGTGCGAAGTACAGCTCCGGCAGCGCCGGGGCGCCGGTGCTGTCGAGATCGACGCGCAGCAGCCGGCTGACGCGGCGGTTGACCTCGCCGGCGTCGAGAAAGAGCTGCGCCGGGGCGAGCAGCGGGCGCGTGCGGTCGTGGCGGCGGCTCTCGTAGCGCTCCTGCACCTGCGCGATGAAGCCGTCCATCGCCGCTTCCCAGCCGGGCAGGCGCAGCACCAGCGCGTTCGAGGGCAGGAAGTCGAACAGCGTCGAGGTCTGCTCGAAGAACAGCGGCAGCCAGTATTCGATGCCGGGCGGCGCGAAGCCCTGGCTGACCTCGCGGTAGATCGGGCTCTGCTGCGGGTCGCCCTCGAAGGTGGCGCGGAAGTTCGTGCGAAAGCGCGTGATCGATTCCCTGGTCATCGCGAACTCGCGCGCCGGCAGCAGCTCGATCGCATCGAGCTTCGCGATCGAGCGCTGCGTCTCGGGCTCGAAGCTCCTCAGGCTCTCGATCTCGTCATCGAACAGGTCGATGCGCAGCGGCGCCTCCGCGCCCATCGGGAACACGTCGATGATCGAGCCGCGCACCGCGAACTCGCCGTGCTCCATGACCTGCGCGACGCAGAGATAACCGGCCGCCTCCAGGCGCGTGCGGAAGGCATCGACATCGAGCCGGTCGCCGCTGGCGAGCAGCAGCGCGTGCGCATCGAGGAAGCTCTTCGGGCCGAGGCGCTGCATCAGCGTCGGCGCCGGCACGATCAGCACGCCGCGCTTCTGCATGGGCAGGCGGTACAGCGTCGCCAGCCGCTGCGAGATCAGATCCTGATGCGGCGAGAACTGGTCGTACGGCAGCGTCTCCCAGTCCGGGAACACCAGCCGCGGCACATCGAGCGTGCCGGCGAACCAGCCGATCGCCGCATCGAGGCGCAGCGCCGTCTGCGTGTCCGGCGCCAGCACCAGCAGCAGCGCCTGGGTGCGCGCCGCCGTTGCGGCGATCGCCAGCGCCTGCGCGGCTTCGGACAGGCCGCTCCAGCGGCCGGGCTTCAGCGCATCGGCGGGCAGCGGCAGGGCGGGCAGGGCGGTGGCAGGGCTGGCGGCGGACTTCGGCGGCATCGGCAAGACACGTGCGGACTGAGGCGGCAGGCGCGGGGGCGCCATGATAGCCGCGTGCCAGAGGCTGGCGGCTGATCGTGAGGACTGGTTACGACCGATGTCGCGGGCGCGGCGGACAGTGCAGGCTGAAAGGCGTTGTCCTGCCCGGGCAGCCTGAGAATTTTCTGATAACTTTTTGCGAACCGGCGCAGCCGGCCGGCTGCGCAGCCTTTCCAGATTCCGCCCCCCGAGCAGGTTCCCGCCGCGATGATCCGCGTCATGCTGGTCGACGATCACCAACTGATCCGCATCGCCCTCGGCCAGATCCTCGGCGGCCACGCCGACATCGAGGTCGTCGCCGAGGCAGCCGACGGCGAGGAGGCGCTGGTGCGTGCGCGCGCCGCCAAGCCCGACGTGATCCTGATCGATGTCGACATGCCCGGCATGGGCGGCGTCGAGGCCACGCGCCGGCTGTCGGCGCTCGCGCACAAGCCGCGCGTGGTCGCGATCTCGGTGCACGACCAGATGCCGTATCCGCAGCGGATGATGGAGGCCGGCGCCGTCGGCTACCTGCCCAAGGGCGGTTCGGCCGACGAGGTGCTGGCCGCGGTGCGCGCCGTGGCCCGCGGCCAGCCGTACATCGCGCCGGTGATCGCCGGCAAGATGTTCCTGACCTCGATGAACCGCAGCGGCAGCGCCGGCAACGGCGCGCAGGTGCTCGACACGCTGTCGGCGCGCGAGATGCAGGTGATGCTGGCGCTGGTCAACGGCCAGAACCCGCAGCAGATCGGCGAGGCGCTGAAGATCAGCGCCAAGACCGTCTGCACGCACCGCTATCACATCTACGAGAAGCTCGGCGTCGACAGCGACGTGGCGCTGACGCACCTCGCCTACCGCTACGGGCTGATCGAAGTCTCGCAGTCCTGAGCCGGACGGCGGCGGGTCATTCGTCGTCGTCGTCGTCGTCGTCGTGCGCGAGCGGCGCACCCTGCGCGTCGAAATGCAGCACGCGGATTTCGCCGTCGGCATCGGTGATCTCGGCCTGCGCCAGCGTGCCGTTCGCGTGGTAGGCGTAGCGGTGGCGCATCTCGACCTCGCCGTAGACGAGCTTCTCGATCTCGGTCACGCGCTCGCCGGCATCGAACCAGCCGCGGAAGTAGGTGTTGCGGTGCGCGGTGTCCTCGATCGGGCCGCTGAGCTTCAGCGGCAGCCGGACACCGGAATAGGTCACGAACAGGCGGCAGTGGCCGCGTCCGGCAGCGGATTCAGTTTCTGTGGTCATCGGAGCCATTCCCGGTTGCAGGGGGTCATGCACAGGGCGCCGGCCCGGCGGCGCGCAGTCTGACGGCCGCCGCCGGCAGCGTCCACACTGAGGGGGCCGGGCCGGGCGCCGTGCGCAGCGTCCGCTCCCGTCCGCCCGTCGCGTGCAGCCGAGGTGCCCCGAGATGCAGACCGTCACCGCCCAGGAAGACCTGCGCCTGCGCGCCGCGCTCGAAGTCCAGCGTTACCGGCTCGGGCGCTCGCTGCGCGGCTGTGCCGCCGCCGCGCTCACCGGCCTGCTGCTCGCGCTCGGCGGCCTGCACGAGGACCGGCTGCCGACGCCGCTCGCGCTCGGCTTCCTGGTCACGCTCGGCGGCTTCGCGAGCCTCGGCGCGCTGCTGCTGCAGCGGCGCTTCGCGCGGCTCGCGCGCGTCGTGCCGCGGCTGCGGGCCACGCCCTGTCTGGCGCTGCTCGCGGTCGGCGGCTGGTTCCAGGAGCCCGAGTACCAGGCCGATGTGCGCATCCCCGGCCTCTGGCACTGGCACGTCGATCTCGAAACCCCGCTGCCCGACCCGCACCTCGAAGCCGGCGGCGATCAGCCGATCGATGCGATCGCGTGGCTGGAGCCGCGCCGGCACCGGCTGTGGGCGCTGGAGCTGCGCACCGTGGTGTTCTGGGTGCGGCGCTGCGTGCGCGTCGAGCCGGCCACGCGCCGCGCCTGAAGCCCGCCCGGGCCGGGCCGGGCTTCAGCGGCCC
>NZ_DAOLKE010000242.1:0-5514 GCF_035331805.1 Plasticicumulans sp.
TCAGTGCGCCGCTTCGGCCTTCGCCTTCATCCGCTTCTTCTTCGCGAGGATGTTCAGCGTCTCGACGCCGACCGAGAACGCGATCGCGAAGTACAGGTAGCCCTTCGGGATGTGGAAGCCCATGCCGTCGGCGATCAGCGCGACGCCGACCAGGATCAGGAAGGACAGCGCCAGCATCTTCACCGACACGTGCTCCTCGATGAAGCGCGACAGCGGGTCGGCCGCGAACACCATGACCAGCACCGCGATGATGACCGCCGCGGCCATCACCGAGATTTCGCTGGCCATGCCGACCGCCGTGATCACCGAGTCGAGCGAGAACACGATGTCGAGGATCATGATCTGCACGACCACCGACGTGAAGCTGACCGCCTTCGACTCGCGGATTTCCTCCTCGACGCCCTCGACGGTGGCGTGGATTTCGGTCGTGCCCTTGGCGAGCAGGAACAGGCCGCCGCCGAGCAGGATCAGGTCGCGCAGGCTCACCGGGTGATCGAACACCGAGAACAGCGGCGCGGTGACGCCGGCCAGCCACGAGATCGACAGCAGCAGCAGCAGGCGCGTGATCACGGCCAGCGCCAGACCGACGCGCCGGGCCGTGCTCTGCTGATGCGCGGGCAGGCGCGAGGACAGGATCGAGATGAACACCAGGTTGTCGATGCCGAGCACGATCTCGAGCGCGGTCAGCGTCAGCAGGCTCAGCCAGGTTTGCGGGTCCAGCAGGATTTCCATGGATGGGCTACTCGTCGGAGGAGGCGGGCGAAGGCGCGGGGAAGGCGCGGGAAAAGGGCATGAGCGGGGCTGCGAAGCGCGAGTATAGAATCCGGCGGCTGCCTTACAGGTGATGATTCGTTGAGCGCGCTGATAGGCACGCGCTATCGTCGTGATCGGAAATTTTCAATTCCCCTACCGGTTCGCGGCAAGGCTATGCTGCGCCGCGTCTACGACTTCCGTAGTCCTTACAAGGCCAGCCAAGGAGATCCATTCATGAGCGTACTCGTCACCCGCGAAGCCCCGGACTTCACCGCCGCTGCCGTGCTCGCCGACGGCAGCATCGTCGAGGACTTCTCGCTCTCCAGCCTGCGCGGCAAGTACGTGGTGCTGTTCTTCTACCCGCTCGATTTCACCTTCGTCTGCCCGTCCGAGATCATCGCCCACGGCAACCGTGTCGCGAAGTTCAAGGAACTCGGCGTCGAGGTGGTCGGCGTGTCGATCGACTCGCAGTTCACGCACTTCGCGTGGCGCGAGACGCCGGTCGAGAAGGGCGGCATCGGCCGCGTGCCGTTCACGCTGGTCGCTGACGTCAAGCACGACATCTGCCGCGCCTACGGCGTCGAGCACCCGGGCGCCGGCGTCGCGCTGCGCGGCTCCTTCCTGATCGACAAGGATGGCGTCGTGCAGGCCCAGCAGGTCAACAACCTGCCGCTCGGGCGCAACGTCGACGAGATGGTGCGTCTGGTCGAGGCGCTGCAGTTCACCGAGGAATACGGCGAAGTCTGCCCGGCCGGCTGGAACAAGGGCGACAAGGGCATGAAGCCGACCGCCGATGGCGTCGCCGCCTATCTGGCCGAGGAAGCCACGGCCCTGTAAGGTCGCACGCCGCACCGGCAGGGGGCTTGCCCCCCGCCGGTGTCGAGCCGAGAGCGCATGCCGGGGCGTGTGCGCTGTCGCATCGACACCCTTGAGCAGGCCGTATCCGACGGAGCGGGCGCCGCAGCGTCCGCGCCCGATCCCGAACTGAATCCCCGGAGTTCCCCCGCGATGAGCGAAACCCGCCATTCCCGCCTGCTGATCCTCGGTTCCGGACCGGCCGGCTACACGGCCGCCGTCTATGCGGCGCGCGCCAACCTCAAGCCCGTGCTGATCACCGGCCTGCAGATGGGCGGCCAGCTGACGACGACGACCGAGGTCGACAACTGGCCCGGCGATGTCGAGGGCCTGATGGGGCCGGCGCTGATGGAGCGCATGCAGCGCCACGCCGAGCGCTTCAACACCGAGATCGTGTTCGATCACATCCACACCGCGAAGCTCGGCGAGCGGCCGTTCACGCTGATCGGCGATTCCGGCACCTACACCTGTGATGCGCTGATCATCGCCACCGGCGCCAGCGCCCAGTACCTCGGCCTGCCGTCCGAGGAAGCCTTCATGGGCAAGGGCGTGTCGGCCTGCGCGACCTGCGACGGCTTCTTCTACCGCAACAAGCCGGTCGCCGTGGTCGGCGGCGGCAACACCGCGGTCGAGGAGGCGCTGTACCTGGCCAACATCGCCTCGCACGTGACGCTGATCCACCGCCGCGACAAGTTCCGCGCCGAGGCGATCCTGATCGATCACCTGCACGAGAAGGTCGAGGCCGGCAAGATCACGCTCGCGACCAGTGCCACGCTCGATGAGGTGCTCGGCGATGCCGGCGGCGTCACCGGCGCGCGCCTGAAGAGCACGACCGACGGCTCGACGCGCGACATCGGCGTCGATGGCGTGTTCATCGCCATCGGCCACAAGCCGAACACCGACCTGTTCAGCGGCCAGCTGGAGATGCACAACGGCTATCTGGTCGTGCAGTCCGGTCTGGCCGGCAACGCCACGCAGACCAGCATCCCCGGCGTGTTCGCTGCCGGCGACGTGGCTGATCACATCTACCGCCAGGCCGTGACCTCGGCCGGCACCGGCTGCATGGCCGCGCTCGATGCCGAGCGCTGGCTGGAAGCCGGCGAAGCCTGAGCTTCCCCGGGCTGCGTGCGCCGCACCGCGTGCGGCAGCGCGGTCCGATGAGCGCGGGGCCGGTGCAGCAGCCGGTGTGCGCCGACGGACGGGATGCCGTCGGCGCGTACCTCCGCGGTTTCCGGCCGGGGGCTTTTGCCGCCCGCCCGTTCCCGCTGCGCGCATGCGCCGGGTCACACAGGGGCCGGCGTTGCCGCGCCCGGGGCCGGCGCAGCGCCTTGCGTCGTACCGGGAGCGCCCGTCATGAGCCTCTGGCCGATCTTCGATTCGCTGGCGCCGGTCTTCCTGCTGATCGCCCTCGGCGCCGCGCTGCGGCGCAGCGGCTTCCTGTCGCTGACGACGCTGACCGGCCTCAACCGGCTCACCTACTGGATCGGCCTGCCCTGCCTGACCGTGCACGACATCGCCACCGGCCCGTTCCAGCCGCTGGCGGCGGCCGGGCTGTTCACGACCGTGCTGGTCGCGACCGTGATCGGCGGCGTGCTGGCCTGGTATTGCGCCGGGGCCTGCGGGGCCGGGCGCGCCGCGCGCGGCACCTTCGTGCAGGCGGCGTTTCGCGGCAACCTGTACTTCATCAGCCTGCCGGTGATCGTCTACGCCTCGCCCGGACACCCGGAGGTGCGCAGCGCCGCGCTGATCGCCTCGGCGCCGGTGATCCTGCTCTACAGCATCGCCGCGGTGCTGGTGCTCGAAGCCAGCCGCAGCACGCCCGGCGCCGGCCGCGCCGGGCTCTGGCGCAGCCTCGCGACCAATCCGCAACTGCTCGCCTGCGTCATCGGCCTCGCGCTCGCGGCCAGCGGGGCCGGACTGCCGCCGAGTCTGGAGCGCAGCCTCGATGCGCTCGGGCGCATGGCGCTGCCGCTGGCGCTGCTCGGCATCGGCGGCTCGCTGATCGGTGCGCACATCGGCAGCCGGCTGCGGCCGGTGTTCGGGGCGGCGCTGATCAAGACCGCGCTGCTGCCGCTGCTCGGCTTCGGCTTCGGCTGGCTGCTCGGACTCGCGCCGGAGCAGCTGCGCTCGGCGCTGATCCTGCTGTCGACGCCGACCGCGTCGGCCTCCTACGTGCTCGCGCGCCAGCTCGGCGGCGACGAGGCGCTCGCCTCGGGCAGCATCGTGCTGTCGACGCTGCTGTCGGCGCCGGTGCTGGCGCTGGTGCTCGCGCTGGTCTGAGGGCGTCTTGCCGGAGCCCGCGATTCAGCCGCGCTATACCTCCGGGAGAGGATTTTGGGGTAAGGGCTTCCCGGCCCCCCGGAGCGACCCCGCCAGTCGTGGTTCCGGACCGGACAGCAGCGCGGCGCCGGGTGTCGCACTGGGCAGTCCGTGGCCGCTTCGGCAAGCTGTCGGGCCAACGACATGTCGGAAGCCGCCACCGCGGTCGGGGGCCGCCGGAATCGTTCTTCTCCCAGACTGCCCGCAGGTATCGCGATGACTGCCCCCGAACCCCTCATGCCCCCGGCGCCGGACCGGTCCGATGCGCTGACAGCACCGCCGGCGCCCGGCTTCGGCGAGGCGCTGCGCTACTGGCTGCGCCTCGGCTGCATCAGCTTCGGCGGGCCGGCCGGACAGATCGCGATCCTGCATCAGGATCTGGTCGAACACCGGCGCTGGATCAGCGAATCGCGCTTCCTGCACGCGCTGAACTACTGCATGGTCCTGCCCGGCCCCGAGGCGCAGCAGCTCGCGACCTACATCGGCTGGCTGCTGCACGGTACGAAGGGTGGCATCGCCGCCGGCGCGCTGTTCGTGCTGCCCTCGGTGTTCGTGCTGATCGCACTGAGCTGGATTTACCTGGCCTTCGGTCAGGTGCCGGCCGTGGCCGGCGTGCTGTGGGGCATCAAGCCGGCGGTCACCGCGATCGTCGTGTTCGCGGCCTGGCGCATCGGCTCGCGGGCGCTGAAGAACCCCGTGCTGTGGGCCATCGCCGCCGCGGCCTTCCTCGGCATCGCCGTGTTCGATCTGCCGTTTCCGCTGATCGTGATCGGCGCCGGCCTGATCGGGGCGCTCGGCGGGCGGCTGGCACCGCAGTGCTTCCGCGGCGGGGGCGGCCACGGCGCCGGCAAGGCGAGCTACGGCCCGGCGCTGATCGATGACCACACGCCGACCCCGGCGCACGCGCGCATCGACCGCGGGCGGCTCACGCGCCTTGCGCTCGGTGGCTTCGGGCTCTGGGCCGGCGGACTCGGGCTGCTGGCCCTCGTTTTCGGCGGCGTGCTGGTCGACATGGGCCTGTTCTTCACGAAGGCGGCGCTGCTGACCTTCGGCGGTGCCTACGCGGTGCTGCCGTACGTCTATCAGGGCGCAGTCGAGCACTTCCACTGGCTCACCGGCGCGCAGATGATCGACGGCCTCGCGCTCGGCGAGACCACGCCGGGACCGCTGATCATGGTCGTCGCCTTCGTCGGCTACGTCGGTGCCTGGACCAAGGAGGTCCTCGGGCCGGACGCCCTGGCCTGGGCCGGCGCGCTCGGCGCCGTGGTCGCGACCGTGTTCACGTTCCTGCCGTCCTTCCTGTTCATCCTGATCGGCGGCCCCTGGGTCGAGGCGACGCGCGGGGATCTCAAGTTCACGGCCCCGCTGACCGGCATCACCGCCGCCGTGGTCGGCGTGATCCTGAGCCTGGCGCTGTTCTTCGCCGAGCACGTGCTGTGGCCGGCCGGCTTCGGCGGGCGCTTTGAATGGCTCGCCGCCGTGATCGGCGCCGGCGCGCTGGTGGCGCTGATCCGCTACAAGGCCGGCGTGATTCCGGTGATCGGCGTCTGTGCGGGGCTCGGGCTCCTGCACGGGCTGGCGGGCTGA
>NZ_DAOLKE010000243.1:0-5454 GCF_035331805.1 Plasticicumulans sp.
AGCTCACGCGCAGCCCCGGGCGCATCGCGCCGCTCGATCCGGCCTTCGCCGGCTGCGCCGAGCGCCACTGGCGGCCGAGCCGCAAGGCGCTCGCGCTCGAATACCGCTGCCCGGACGGCCGGCCGCTGCTGCTCGTCAACTGCCACCTGAAGTCGATGCGCGCCGAGCACCGCCGCGCCGAGGACTACGCGAAGAAGCAGCGCCACGCGCAGGCCGCGGTGATCCACGCCTTCTGCGCGTCGGTGCTCGCACTCGACCCGCAGGCGCGGCTGATCGTCGCCGGTGACTTCAACGACGTGCCGGGCTCGAAGACGCTGGATCTGCTGAAGGGCGAGCGGCTTGCGAACCTGATCGAGGATCTGCCGCGGCACCTGCGCCACACGCACCGCCACGGCCATCACGCGCAGACGCTCGATCACGTGCTGGTGTCGCCGGCGCTGCGCGCGGCGCGCGCCGAGGTGCTGCACGTGCACACGACGGCACCGGCGCCACAGCCGAGCGATCACGATCCGGTGCGGGTCGAGCTGCGGGACGTGCAGCCACTGCCGCGTTAATTTTCGTCGGTGCACACCCGGGCGCGCTTAACGGCAGCGGATCACCGGCCCAGAATGGCGCACGGCCGATCCGGCCCCCTCCATGCATCGCTCGCCAGCACAGGATCACCATGCCCAGAGTCGCCATCGTCATGCCCTACTTCCAGCGCGAAGCCGGCATCCTTCTCCGAACCCTCGCGTCGGTGCAGGCACAGACGGTGGATGACTGGATGCTGCTGGTTGTCGATGACGCCTCGCCCGTGCCGGCGCGCAGCGAAATCGCCGACCTGATCGAAACCGATCCGCAGCGTTACCGGCTGATCGAGCAGGCCAACACCGGTCCGGCCGGCGCTCGCAACCGCGGACTCGATGCCGTGCCGGCCGACTGCGAATACGTGGCCTTTCTGGATTCCGACGATGCCTGGAGCCCGGACCATCTCGAGAACGCCCTGACTGCCCTCGCGGCTGGCCACGACTTCTACTTTGCCGATCACCTGCAGCTCGGTGCGACGACGCCGGCCTTTGCGCGCGGTGGCCGGCTGCGACCTGAACAGCACCGGCCGCTGTCCGCCCCGCATCTGTATGCCTTCACGGCAGATCTGTTTGAACAGACGCTGACCGGCAACGTCATCGGCACGTCGACGGTGGTCTTCCGCCATGCAAAGTATCCCGCGCAGCGCTTCCACCAGAATCTGGTCTTTGCCGGCGAGGACTACCTGTTCTGGATGGAACTGGCCCGGGCCGGAGCCCGGCCGGCGTTTTCGACCCGCTGCGAGGCCACCTACGGCCGCGGCGTCAACGTGTTCGCCGGCTCAGGCTGGGGCAGCGAGCATTCCCTGCACCGGCTGTGCGACGAAATCACCTTCTGGCGTGCCATACCGCGCCTGTTCGCGCTGACGGCCACGCAGCGTGCCCACGTCCGTCAGCGCACGCGAATCCTGCGACGCTCACTCGCACTCGATCTCCTGCACCGGCTGCTGCACCGCAAGTCCCTGCATCCCGGACGTCTGCTGCGCCTTTCGCGTCAGGATCCGGCGGCGCTGCTGCTGCTGCTGCCAAACCTGGTGATCGGCAAGCTGCGCCGATCCTGAAACGCATGCCGGGCGGCGGTCATGTCCGCCGCCGCGCCGGCGGAATCTGCGGATCGAGCCGCGCCAGCGCGTATTCGTACATCGCGCTCATGCCCGGCAGCGCTGCGGTCGCCGCCAGCGCGGTGTCGAGGTGGATGTAGAAGGCCGCGCGCCGGCCGTGGTACTCGACATCATTGCCGATGCGCTCGAACTTCAGCCCGGCCGCCGCCAGCCGGCGCGCCAGGCGCGGCTCCATGATCGCGTAGGCGTGCAGGCAGCCGCAGGCCGCCACCAGCCTCGTGGCCGCGACGAACAGCGCCAGCGAGATCAGCGGGTAGGTGCGCAGCTCCGGCGCCGAGATGTCGATGCCGTCGATCTGGCCGATCGGGCTTTCGTTTTCACCGAAGCGCTTGCGGAAGGTCGAGGCGACCGCCAGCCGCGACACCTCGCAGCAGAGCTCCGGGGCCAGCCGCGACGGATGCGCCGGGTGATCGGTGAACAGGCTGGCGCCGCAGTGCGCGACGAAGGGCATCGGTGCCTGCGGCCGGCCCGGGTCGGACAGCACCAGACGCACGGTGCCGGCGTCGTGGTGGCTGGCGTGGTGCATCAGCAGGCAGTGCAGCGAGCGGGCGTCGTATTCGTCGCGCTCGCGCTGGCCCGGGCAGTCCTCCTCGCGCTCGAAACCGAATTCGCGGCAGTAGACCTCGTAGCGCAGGTGCTGGGCACGATCGATCAGGTCCGCGGCCTGTTGCGGCGCGCCGCCATCGTCGGGATCGGCGAGCGCGAGATCGAAGTAACTGCCGAACTGCAGCAGCGGGGAAACCGCTTCCGGAGGAGGCGTCATCAGCAAACTCCATCAAAAACCACAGGAATCAGGTGAAATCCTGTCACGGACCGGCCGCGACGGCTTCCGGTATAGTAGCCGCCCCGCAAAGACCGGACCGCCCGACGCTGGAGCTTTCGCCTTGCACGCCGATACCCGCCACCCCGCCCCCGAACTCGCCGCCTGCTCGGGCGTGCTGACGCTGGAGCTGAACACCGGCCCGGCCGGCAGCGTGCCGCCCGGCCCGGTCAGCCGCGCCAGTGCCACGCAGATCGCCGAAGGCATCGCCGCCGACCTCGGCCGGCTGGTGCCCGATCTGGCGCGCTTCGCGCTGGTCGTGCCCGGCGCGCTGTACGACCAGACCGAACTGCTGCGCCCGGGCTTTCCGCTGCTCGCCGCGCTCGATGACGTGTTCCGCGGCACGCTGCTCGATGGCGGCTTCGTGCCCGGTCTGGTCGCACTCGGCAGCGACGACGGCCGCGCCTTCACGCTGCCGGCGCTCAATCCCGCCCGCCAGCCCGGCGCCGGACCGCTGCTGATGCTGCCGTTCTCGCTGCTCGGCCGCCCCGGGGACATCACGGAACTGTCGATGCAGCTCGAAAACTCGCTGCTGCAGTCCGGCGGCGTGTCGGTGACGACGCGCCAGGCGGTCGAAGCGGCCTTCGGCCTGCGCGCCGTGAATCTTTCCTATGCGACGGTCGGCGACCTGTGCGCGCTGCTGAAGGTGCAGCTCGAACACGCCGGCTTCGACGGCCTGTGGGAGCTGCTCGAACGCGCGCTGTTCCGGCCGCAGGAGCCGGCCGACGTGAGCCTCGCGCCCGGCAACCGCTTCCTGATGAGCGAGGGCACGGTCTGGACGCCGTTCTGGACCTTCGACGACTGGGCGCAGATCGGCCCCGGTCAGGAACGCCCGGCCGATGCGCTCGCCGCCGGCTACGTCGAATGGGTGCGCACGCAGCGCCAGTACCTGATGGCGCTGTCCGCCTGGGGCCTGCCGGTGCGCATGGCGATCGGCGAGGCCTTCACCGAATGCGCCGGCACGACGATGCGCGACCTGCGCGCCGGTGCCGCGCTCGACGGGGATTATCTGGTCGAGACCGTGCTGCACGTCGACAACGCCGGCCCGGAGCGCCGGCTGCTGGTCACCAACCAGTTCGACGACGAGGTCGGCACGCTCGCGTACACGGTCGCCGCGCTCGATGCCGACGGCTGCCTGCTCGCGCTCGAACACCACTACCCGCTGTCGCCGCGCGGGCTGGAGGCGATCGCCGCGCGCCTGACCGAGCGCAGCCGCGACTTCGAGCGCATCGTCCGCCACCCCGGCGGCCTGCTGATCGACGCCGCCGGCCGCTGCCTGGAATCGGCCCCGGACCCGGCCACCGAAACCGCCGCCGGCACGCGCCACTGAGCCTGCCGATCCCGCCGGTGCCGCCGTGAAGCTCTTTTACTGCGACCACTTCGTGCTGCCGCTGCCGCCCGGCCATCGCTTCCCGATGGACAAGTACCGGCGGCTGCGCGAACGCGTCGAGGCCGGCGCCGGCACCGATCCGCGCTTCGAGCTGCACGAGCCGCCAGCAGCGAGCGACGCCGAACTCGCCCGCGTCCACGATCCGGACTACATCCGCCGCGCCAGCCGCGGCGAGCTCGACGCGCGCGAGCTGCGCGCGCTCGGCTTCCCGTGGTCGGAGGCGCTGATCGAGCGTTCGCGCCGCTCCTCGGGCGCCACCATCGCCGCCTGCCGCGCCGCGCTCGCCGAGGGCGCTGCTGCCAACCTCGCCGGCGGCACGCACCACGCCGCCCCGGCCGCGGCGCAGGGCTTCTGCGTGTTCAACGACGCGGCGGTCGCCGCGCGCGCGATGCAGGCCGAGGGCCGGGTGCAGCGCGTGCTGATCGTCGATGCCGACGTGCATCAGGGCAACGGCACGGCGCTGTGTCTGGCCGGCGACGACAGCGTGTTCACGTTCTCGATCCACGGCGCGAAGAACTTCCCGTTCCGCAAGGAAACGAGTGATCTCGATGTCGAGCTGGCGGACGGCACCGGCGATGACGAGTATCTGGCCGCGCTCGAAGCCGGGCTCGCGCAGGCGATGGCCCGCGCCGCCGGGGCGCAGCTGGTGATCTATCTCGCCGGGGCCGATCCGTACGCCGGCGACCGGCTCGGACGCCTCGCGCTCAGCAAGGCCGGCCTCGCGGCGCGTGACGATCTGGTCTACCGCCGCTGCGCCGCCGCCGGTCTGCCGGTGGCGGTGGCGATGGCCGGGGGCTATGCCGACGACATCGGGGACATCGTCGACATCCACTACGCGACGCTCGAACGCGCCGCCGCACACGCCGGACGCTGATCGCGGCCGTCGCGAAGCGTGGCGGGGCTTCTGGCTGCGCCCGAAAAAGGCCCCCTCATCCCCCGGCCCTTCCCCGGAGGAAGAAGGGGCAAAGCGATCTGCATTCAGGGGCTTGTCGCGCCCTGCCTGCTCTCTCAGGCCGTTGCCGGCTGCGCCAGCCGCACGGCGACCGGCGTGGCGTTCAGCAGGTTCTCGGAGACCGGGCAGCGCCGGTCGACTTCCTGCAGGAAGGCGCGCTTCTGCTCCTCGCTCAGGTCGGCATCGACATCGACGGTGACGACGATCTGCTGGAAGCCGGCGCGCGTGCCGGTGCTGCGCCCGAGCAGCACGGCCGGATCGAGTTCGCCTTCGACGCGGATGTCCATGCCGCGCACGGGCAGGCGCTGCTGGTTGGCGACGATGCGGCCGATCGAACCGACGCAGCCGGCGAGCGCCGCGAACAGGTATTCGAGCGGCGACGGACCGGTATCGGTGCCGCCGCCGGCCTTCGGCTGGTCGATGTACAGCTGGTGATCGCCGGCGGCGACCTCGATCGCGAACGCCGGTCCGAGTTTCGCCTGCACCTGGATCTTCTTCATGACGCGCCTTCCCGCATGGGGTCGATGGGACTGGATGCGCGTACAGTATCATTAATTCGTATATTCGCAAATATGAATATAAAGAACCCATCCCGCCCGCCGCGACCG
>NZ_DAOLKE010000244.1:0-5445 GCF_035331805.1 Plasticicumulans sp.
ACCCCGATGTGCGGGTGCGGTTCATCGACGCCGGGCACATCCTCGGCTCGGCGCTGGTGGCCGTGGAGTTCCAGACCGGCGGACGGGAATCCCGGGTGACCTTCACCGGCGACCTGGGACGGCGCGGGCAGCGTGCGCGCGGCGCTGTTCCAGGCGATCGGGATGGCGCACGCATCGAGGGCGGCGCGCACCGGCATCAGTTCCTCGTGCGTGCGGGCGAGCACGGCGAAGTCCTGCCAGTCGAGCGCGGGACAGAGGCCGCGCAGGCGCTCGAACTCCGCGACCAGCGCCGTCGCCTGCGCCGCGGCATCGGCGACGTGCAGCACCTGCACCCGCCCCTGCGCCAGCGGATCGCGCGCCTGCCAGTCGCCGCCGGCCGCGGCATCGCGGCGGGCGCGGTCGGGGCGGATCGGCTGGTCGGCCTTCATGCGCTCGCGGTTGTGGGCGATCAGCGTGTTGGCGGCGTCGATGATGTGGCGCGTCGAGCGGTAGTTCTCGGTCAGGAAGTGCGTCTCGCCGCCGTAGTCCTCGCTGAAACGGCGGATGAAGGCGGTGCTGGTGAAGCGGAAGTCGTAGATGTTCTGGTCGTCGTCGCCGACGGCGAGCAGCGTCAGCTTGCGGTCGGGGTCTTCGAGCGTGCGCCCGGCGATGGCGGCGACCAGTTCGTACTGGGCGGCGTCGATGTCCTGGTATTCGTCGACGAGGATGTGGCGGTAGCCGGCGAGCAGGCGTTCGCGCAGCTCGTCGCCGGGCACGCCGATCTGCTCGCGCTCGCCGCGCAGCAGCGCCGTGGCCTCGGCGAGCAGCGCCTCGAAGTCGATGCCATCGCCGTCGCCGCTGCCGGTCCGGGCGCGCCGGCGGCCGTCGAGCGCGTGGCCGGACAGCGCCAGCGCCAGGCCGTGGAAGGTCTGCACGGTGACGCCGCGCGCCTCGGCCCCGACCAGCGCCGTCAGCCGCCGGCGCAGCTCCAGCGCGGCGTTGCGGTTGTAGCAGAGCACCAGCACCGCCTGCGGCGGCACGCGGCGCACGCGCAGCAGGTACGCGACCCGGTGCACGACCACGCGCGACTTGCCGGCGCCGGGGCCGGCGAGCACGAGCAGATTGGTCTCGTCGCCGGCGGCGACGATCGCCTGCTGCGCCGGGTTGCCGAGCGCCTCGACGATGGCGCGGAAGGACTCGGGCGAGGTCTGGATCTTCAGCTCCTGCTCGCGGCCGGCGAAGTAGCGGCGCAGGAAGGCCTTCTGGCCGAGCGTGAAGTAGGCACCGACCAGCTCCAGCGCCTGCGTGATGCGCGCGAGGGCCAGCCGCGCGTACTCGGCCATCACGTGCACCTGCAGCGTGCGCGCGTGGTAGTGGGCATCGAGCAGCGCGTAGTCGCCGACCGTGTAGCGCCGGCCCCGGGCTTCGGGCGGCACGCGCAGCGTCATCGCGCTGCGGAACACCGCCAGCCCCTGCTGCAGCGTGATCACCTGCTGCTCGTGCAGGTACAGCAGCGCGCGCTCGATCGCGGCCAGCGGATCACTGATGCGGTTCGCCAGCAGCGCATCGGCTTTCAGCGCCGTGCGCAGGTCTTCGAGCGCGAAGTCGACCAGCAGCAGGTCCTGCTGCGGCGCATCGGCCGGCACGCGCGCGAGCAGCGTCTGCAGCAGGCGCTGCGCCAGCGCGCGGCGCAGCTCCGAGGTCTCGCCGATCGCGCTCCAGGTGCGGCGCAGGCGCACGCGCAGCCATTCGCGCCCGAGCGCGCGCAGCGTCAGGCTGGGCTTGCGCGCCGCGAGTCCGATGCCATCGAGCGACAGGCTTTTCAGCAGCTTGCGCAGCAGTTCGGGATCGCTCGGCAGGCCCTCGTCGAGCAGGCGCTGGTTCAGCGGCCGCAGATGCAGCGGCCATTCCTCGCCGCCGGCATCGGGGGCGGTTTCCGACAGCAGGCGGATCAGCGCCGATTCGATCGCGCTGACCTGCTCGAAGCGGCTCATCGCGCCGCGCTCGCGGCCGGCGCCCTTCGGTCGCAGCCAGGCGGTGAGCTGCAGGCCGAGCTGCAACAGGCCGGCACGGTGCATGTCATCGAGCAGGCGCAGCACCGGCACCGGCTTCTCGTCCGGCCCGGGGCGCAGCGCCGGCAGTTGCGCGAGCGTATCGACGCTCAGGCCGTCGTCGGCATCGGTCTGCAGCAGCACGGCGAGCACCGCCTCCCAGCGCCGGCGCGCGCGCGGCGCGAGATCGAGCGCATCGAGCTTCGCGCGCGCCTCGGCCATCGAGCCGACCGAGGGCCGGCCCTGGAACACGCCGGTGCGGTTCTCGTTGCGCTCGACCAGCTGTGCCTTCTCCAGCCAGGCGAGCGCGGTGCGCACGCGGGTGTCGGCATCTTCGGTCTCGAAGCCGGTGAGCAGGCTGTCGCTGCGCAGCAGCTCGCCGGCGGTGACGACGACCGGCTCGTCGGCATCGCGCTTCTGCTGCATGCGGCGCAGCGCGCGCAGGATGCCGGCGATGTCCTGGCGGCTCAGGCGGCTGCGCGCGCCCCAGCGGAACTGCCGTTCGATGTCCTCGGGCGCGTACAGCAGCACGCAGTCGGCCGGCTCGCGATCACGCCCGGCGCGGCCGGCCTCCTGCAGGTAGTGCTCCAGCGACGAGGGCGCATCGGCGTGGATGACGAGGCGCACGTCGGGCTTGTCGATGCCCATGCCGAAGGCATTGGTCGCGCAGATCACGCGCAGCTCGCCGGCGAGGAAGCGCTCCTGCACCGAACGCTTGTCCGGCGCCTTCATGCCGCCGTGAAAGGCTTCGGCCGCCCAGCCCTCGCTGTCGAGGAAGCGGGCGAACTCGACGGTGCTGTCCTGCTTCGCGCAGTAGACGATCGCCGCCCCCGGCGCGGGTTCAAGGCGCTCGCGCAGCAGCTGCAGCACCTGCGCCGGCTTGCTGGCACTCGTGACCGCGCGCACCTCGAAGCGCAGGTTGTCGCGCTCGACGCCGCCGGCGTACAGCGTCAGCTCCAGCCCGAGTTCCTCCCGGAAGTGGCGGCGGATCTCGTCGATCACGTCCGGCTTGGCGGTGGCGGTGACGGCGCTGACCGGCGCGAGCGGCAGTTTGTGCCGCTCGCCGAACTCGCGGATGAAGCGCGCGCAGTACAGGTAGTCGGGCCGGAAGTCGTGGCCCCACTGCGACAGGCAGTGCGCCTCGTCGAACACCCATGCGCCGATCTCGCGGCTTTCGAGGAGGCTGCGGAAGCTCGCGTTGCGAAACTGCTCGGGCGCGACATAGAGCACGGCGATGTCGCCGAGCTGCACGCGCTCGATCAGCGCGCCGCGCTCGGGCGGCGTCAGGTCGCCGTACAGCGCGCCGCAGAGCTCGAAGCCGACGCGCCGGTTCAGGCCATCGACCTGATCCTTCATCAGCGCGCGCAGCGGCGAGATCACCACCGTCAGCGCGCCGCGGTTGCGGTAACGCGCCAGCGCCGGCACCTGATAGCACAGCGACTTGCCGCCGCCGGTCGGCAGGATGCCGAGCAGCGAGTCGTGCCCGAGCCCGGCAGCGACGATCGCGCGCTGCAGGCTGCCGCCCTCGGCCGTGGCCGGCTCGGCGCGGAAGTCCGGGAAGCCGAACCAGCGTTCGAGCTGCCCGCGCGGGTCGTGCGCGTCGCGACACCAGGCGCAGGCCGGGTCGCTGCAGGGCTCGTCACGCAGGCGGCGCACGGCCTCCGGCAGCGCCGGAAACCGGTGCCGCAGCCAGGCCGGCAGCACCGAATTGCCGCCGGCGACCATCAGCCAGGTGACGAGATAACCGAGCAGCGGCCGCAGCCCCGGCTGCATCAGCAGCGGCTGCAGCGCCGCCGAGCGCCGGCTCCGGCAGGTGCGGGCGTCGATCAGGCGCTCGATCAGCGCGCCGGGATCGGCCGGCGGCCGGCCGCCGAGGCGCTCCCAGAGCCACAGGAAAGCCGTCGGCGACAGGCCGTCGCGCCCGGCCGCCGCATCGGTCCACGCATAGCGCAGCAGATCGGCCCAGTCCGGCCCGCCCTGCGCGCGCGCCGCAAAGGCCGCGACCTGTTCGAGGAACACCCGACCGGCCAGCCGGGCATCGGCAACCGGGTCGTTGACGCTGTCGCGCACCAGCTTGTAGTCCTTGACCAGCGCGTGATACGGGTTTTCCGGGAAGGCGAGCGGCGACAGATACAGCGTGTCGAGCACCGGCAGGCGCAGGATCGCGGCCTGCGGCGCCTGCGCGCGCAGCAGCGGCCAGTCGTGATCGAGCAGGTTGTGCCCGAGCACGAGCCGCGCACCGTGCGCGAACCCGGCCAGCTCCGCCAGCACGGCACCGACCTGCAGCCGGCCTTCGCGCAAAAAACACTGGCCGCGGAATTCGGCGCCGATCGCGAGGATGCGCCCGTCCGGCGTGGCTTCGAGATCGAAGAGCAGCGCGTCATCGAGCAGCGCGGCTGCCGCCTGTGCGGCGGCGGTGGCGGCAATCGGGTCCGGAGGCGGCGGGGCGCTGTCCATGTGCACGCGGGCTCGGGTAGCGGCCTGAAAACCGGGCATCATGCGCAGTCGCGGGCGGCAGGTCACGCCCGCGCCCGAAATACCCTGCCGCAAGCCCCATGAATCCGCCGAAGATCTACGACCGTCCCGAAGCCGTCTGGGCGCACACGCCGGACCGCCAGCCCTTCCTGTACATGGCCGACGGCCTGCTGTCGCTGCACTTCGAGGCCGCCAGCGTGCAGAGCCGCATGGACCCGGCCGCACCGGCGCGCCTCACGCTCGGCTACACGCGCACGATGATGGGGGCGGCGCTGCTGCTGCTCGGCCCGGTCCCCGGGCGCATCGCGATGATCGGGCTCGGCGGCGGCTCGCTGGTCAAGTACTGCCGCCAGCACCTGCCCGAAGCCGTCATCGAGGTCGCCGAGATCAGCGCCGAGGTCATCGCGCTGCGCGAGCGCTTCTGCGTGCCGGCCGATTCCGACCACCTGCGCGTGCTGTGCACCGACGGCGCGGCCTTCGTCGCGACGGCCGGCGCCGGCGAGTGGGATCTGCTGCTCGTCGACGGCTTCGGCCCCGGCGGCCAGCCGCCGCAGCTCGGCTCGCAGCGCTTCTATGACGACTGCCGCGCGGCACTCGGCGCCGACGGCCTGCTGGTCGCGAACCTGGCCGGCAGCGACCCCAGGCTCGATCTGTACCTGTCGCGGCTGGAAACCGCCTTCGGCCGCGTGCTGAACCTGCCGGCCGCCGACTCCGACAACCGCATCGCCATCGCCGGGCGCGGAGTGGCCACCGCCGACGGCCGGCTGTGCGCCCGGCTGAAGCGGCTCGCGCCGCAGCACGACCTCGACCTCGGCCGGACCTGCGCAGCGCTGCTCGATGCACGCCGCGCCTGATACCGATCACACGTAAACGCATGATTTTCCCCCCTCTCCCCAACCCCTCTCCCGCGAGGGGCGAGGGGCTGAAAAGCGAAGCGTTC
>NZ_DAOLKE010000245.1:0-5443 GCF_035331805.1 Plasticicumulans sp.
CAGACGATCGCGGCGCACGCGCTGCGCGGCTACAAGATCACCTTCGTGCCGATGTTCGTGCACCTGGTCTGCTTCTGGGGCGTCGGTCTGCTCGGCGGCTGGTGGCTGGCTTTTCACGCCGCGCAGCCACTCGGCGTGGCCGGCTTCTGGCTTGCCTCGCTGCTCAGCCTGGTGCTCGCGGCGATTCTCCTCGGCGCCCTGCTGCGCCGCGCGATGCGCGCAGCAAGCGCCTGAAGCCGCCCGCCGGCGGCCACCGTCTCAGGCCGTTTTCAGGCGCACGCGCGCGGCGTGCGCCATCAAGGCGGCGATGACGCACGAGGCAATGCGCGTTTCCGCGGTGTCAGCGCGGCTGGTCAGGACGATCGGCACGCTCGCCCCGAGGACGATGCCGGCGGTCAGTGCGTTGGCCAGGTATTCGAGCTGCTTGGCGATCATGTTGCCCGACTCGAGGTCGGGGACGACCAGGATGTCGGCCCGTCCGGCCACCGCCGAGGTGATTCCCTTGGTCTTCGCGGCGACCAGCGAAACCGCGTTGTCGAAGGCCAACGGCCCATCGAGCAGGCCGCCCTTGATCTGGCCGCGGTCGGCCATCTTGCACAGCGCCGCCGCGTCGAGCGTGGACTGGATCTTGGGATTGACCGTCTCGACCGCCGAGAGGATGGCAACCTTGGGTTCCGGAACGCCGATGACGTGCGCCAGTTCGATGGCGTTCTGGATGATGTCGACCTTTTCAAGCAGGCTGGGCATGATGTTGACCGCCGCGTCGGTGATCATGATCGGCCGCGGATAGGTGGGCACGTCCATCAGGAAGACATGGCTGATCCGGCGGTCGGTACGCAGACCGGCGCTGCGCGAAATGACCTCGGCCATCAGTTCGTCGGTGTGCAGACTGCCTTTCATCAGCGCTTCGGCGTCGCCGCTGCGGACCAGCGTCACGGCCATCGCCGCTGCGTCGTGGCTGTGCCGGACATCGACAATGCGGTGCGGCCCGAGGTCCAGCCCGTGCTCTTCGGCAACAGCGCGAATCTTCTGTTCGGGACCGATCAGGATGGGGTCGATCAGCTTGGCGTCGGCGGCGAGCAGCGCACCGCGCAGCGACTCGCGGTCGCAAGGGTGAACGACGGCCATGTCGATCGGTGCCAAGCCTGCGGCGCGCTGCACGAGTACCTGCAGGCGCGCATACTTGTCGGAGATGGTGATTTCCGGCAGTGCGGCGCGCTTGGTGCGAACTTTTTCGGTCGGCGCCATCACCTCGACGCTGCCTGAGACGACGACCAGTCCGTCCTGGTTTGCCCCAACGCAATCGAGAATGATGTGGTGGTTATGGGCAAATTTCTGGCGTACCGTCACCGTGAAGGTGATCGTGTCGCCGATCGTCACCGGCCGGGCAAACTGCAGCGAGGTCTCCATCAACGCGGTTCCCGGACCAGGAAACTGCGTGCTGAGGATGGTCGACAGCAAGGACGCGATCCACATGCCATGCGCAATGAAGTCGCGGAACAGGCCGCTGTGCCTGAATTCGGTATTCGCCAGGGCAGGATTCATGTCGCCCGACATCAGGGCGAACAGCTTGACGTCCTCAGGACGCAGTGTGCGCACCAGCGCCGACGTATCGCCGAGGTTGAGCTCGTCGTAGGTGTGGCTTTCGAGGAATTCGAGGGACGTCTCAAAATGCATGGTCGTGCTCCGAAAAATGCTGTCCATGACGGCCCCGCAAACCACCCCGCGTTCGCCTGCGCAGGACCCGCCTGCTTCACTCTACGCGGCCCGAGCCAGCCGTCGTCAATACCGGCAAACACCGCGCCTGCCGCGCCCCGGCTATTGAAGCATAGCGGAAAATTTGCTGCATTGCGCCATGATTTTTCCCTGACCGACCGAGCGTCAGGCGAAGCGCGCCGGGGGCGACTTGCGCGCATTCCTGCCCACCGTTGACGTGCGTCAGTTCGCCCCGCCAAGAGACCTGCTATGCTGAATTCGGCGATCTGAATTTGGACGCTTTTTCGCCGATGATCACTCGCAGGAGGTTCGCGTGAGTCAGGACTACGCTGAGGCCGGGCAGCTCGACAGCCGGCTGCCGCCCATTTTCGAGCGCTATCGCTACGAACCCAGGTACCTGGTCCAGATTCTGCGCGAAGTGCAGGATGCCCTCGGCCATCTTCCGGCGGCAGCGCTGAGCGCGGTTGCGCGCGCGCTTTGCCTGCCGCGCGCACGCGTCGAGGGAGTCGCCGGCTTCTACTCGTTCTTCCACCTGACGCCGGTCGGCCGTTACCGCGTCCTCTTCTCGGACAACATCACCGACCGCATGCTGGGCAGCGGCGAACTGATTGATCGGCTGTGCAACAAGCTGTGGGTCGAACGCGGCAAGGTCTCCGAAGACCGCCTGGTCAGCGTCGATACGACGTCCTGCACCGGCATGTGCGACCAGGGACCGGCGCTGCTGGTCAACGGCCGTCCGCTCACCCGCATGTCGGCCGAGCGCATCGACCGGATCAGCGAACTGATCCGCAAGCAGGCGCCGTTGAGCGACTGGCCGCGCGAGTATTTTCTGATCGAGGACAACATCCGGCGCTACGACGAGTTGCTCGGCCGCCAGTGGCCGAACGGCGAAGCACTCAAGGCGGCTGTCGCGCGCGGCCGGGAGGCGATGCTGGCCGAGATGAAACTGTCCAATTTGCGCGGTCGTGGCGGCGCCGGGTTCACCACGCACATCAAGTGGGAATCGGCGCGCCGGGCGCCATGCGCCGGTGAGACGCCGGCACGCTACGTCGTCTGCAATGCTGACGAAGGCGAACCCGGTACGTTCAAGGACCGCGTCCTGCTGAGCAGCTACGCCGACCTGCTGTTCGACGGAATCAGCATCGCCGGGTTTACGATCGGCGCCACGCTGGGGCTGGTCTATCTGCGCGGCGAGTACGCCTACCTCCTGCCGGCGCTGAACGAAAACCTCGCCCGCCGCCGACGCGATGGACTGCTCGGCACACGGGTGCTCGGCGAGGACGACTTCAACTTCGACATCGAGATCCACCTCGGCGCCGGCGCCTACGTCTGCGGCGAAGAAACCGCCCTGCTCGAATCGCTCGAAGGCAAGCGCGGCGTGCCGCGCATACGGCCGCCCTTCCCGGCCACCGAAGGCTATCTCGGCCAGCCGACGGTGGTGAACAACGTCGAAACGCTGTGCAAGGCGGCGCTGATCGCGGTCAATGGCGGCGCCTGGTTCGCCGGCCTGGGGACCAAGCAGTCTACCGGAACGAAGCTGCTGTCGATCTCCGGCGATGTCGAAACGCCGGGAATCTACGAATACCCGTTCGGCGTTTCGGTGGCGCAGGTGCTCAACGATTGCGGCGCCGGCAATGCGCAGGCAGTGCAAGTCAGCGGCCCATCCGGAACCTGCCTGGCGATGCACGAATTCTCGCGCCGGATTGCCTTCGAGGACGTACCGACCGCCGGCGCTTTCATGGTCTTCGGCGAACACCGCGACATGTTCGAGGTGGCGCGTAATTTTGCCCATTTCTTCGCGCACGAGAGTTGCGGTTTCTGCACGCCCTGCCGCGTTGGCACCTCGCTCGTCGCCAACTGCATGGACAAGATCGCGAGCGGCCAGGGTTCGCAGCACGACATCAACGAAATCTTCAAGATCCACCGGCTGCTGCACGCCGCCAGTCATTGCGGGCTCGGCCAGTCCGCGTGCAACCCGCTCTTCGACACGCTGAACAAGTTCCGCCCGGCCTATGAGCGACGCCTGCGCTCGCTGGCCTTCAAACCGGCGTTCGACCTCGATCAGGCGCTGGCCTCCGCCCGCCAGATGACCGGGCGCGATGACCCGGCCGCCCACTTTGGTCTGGCGGCCGGCTTGCCGGGAGTCGAAGCATGAGCACGCAGCACATCCTGCTCGACGGGCTGCCCGTTTCCTTCACCGACGGGCAGACGATCATGCAGGCCGCGATGGCCGCCGACATTTTCATTCCGCACCTGTGCCATCACCCCGAGTTCAAGCCGCAGGGAAGCTGCAAGCTGTGCACGGTGAAAGCCAACGGGCGCTACGTCTCGGCGTGCACGATGCCGGCACGCGACGGAATGGAGGTCGAAAACAATTCCCCCGACCTGAACGACAAGCGACGGACGATGCTGCAGATGCTTTTCGTCGAAGGCAATCACTTCTGCCCCTCGTGCGAGAAGAGCGGCCGCTGCATGCTGCAGGCGCTGGCCTACGAACTGGAAATGCTGACCCCGCACTTTCCGCAGTTCTATCCCGATCGGGCGGTCGATGCCTCGCACCCCGAGGTGCTGCTCGACTTCAACCGCTGCATTCTCTGCGAGTTGTGCGTGCGCGCCAGTCGCGACGTCGACGGCAAGAACGTCTTTGCCCTCTCCGGGCGCGGTATCGGCAAACACCTGATCGTCAATGCCGAGTCGGGGCGCCTGGCGGACACCGACTTTTCGCTCGCCGACAAGGCAGCGCATGTCTGCCCGGTCGGCGTCATCCTGCGCAAGCGGCGCGGCTTCGCCGTGCCGATCGGCAGCCGGCGCTACGATGTTCAACCGATCGGCATGCAGGTCGAGCGCCTCGCCCGGCGCACGACGACCGAGGAGGTGTGAGATGAACGCTGCTGTCGAGAGCCGCAAGCTGCGCGTCGCGACGACTTCGCTCGCCGGCTGCTTCGGTTGCCACATGTCTTTTCTCGATATCGACGAGCGCCTGTTCGAACTGCTCGAACATGTCGAGTTCGACCGTTCGCCGCTCACCGACATCAAACACTGCGGCCCCTGTGACATCGGCCTGATCGAAGGCGGCATCTGCAACGCGGAAAACGTGCACGTTCTGCGCGAGTTCCGTCACAACTGCAAGGTGCTGATCGCCCTCGGCGCGTGCTCGGTGAACGGCGGGCTGCCGGCGCAGCGCAACCACCTCGATCTCGGCCAGTGCCTGCAGGAGGTCTACCTGACCGGGCCCGGCATCGTCGGCCGCCAGATCCCGAACGATCCGGAACTGCCGCTGCCGCTCGACAAGGTCCACCCGATCCACGAGATCGTCCGCGTCGACTACTTCATCCCGGGTTGCCCGCCTTCCGGCGAAGCGATATGGAAGTTCCTGAGCGACCTGCTGGCCGGCCGCACGCCGCGCCTGGGGCACCCGCTGCTGCATTTTGATTGATCCGGCAAGAGTTGAAAGCGAGCATGGCCATGGAAAACACAGGCTTCGCCCTCGAAACCGCCGCCAACCCGGGCACACTGCGCCGCGTCGCGATCGACCCGGTGTCGCGGGTCGAAGGACACGGCAAGGTAACGCTGCTGCTGGACGACAACGACCAAGTGCAACAGGTGCGCCTGCACATCGTCGAATTCCGCGGCTTCGAAAAATTCATCCAGGGACGCCCGTACTGGGAAGTTCCGGTGATGGTGCAGCGGCTGTGCGGCATCTGCCCGGTGTCGCACCACCTGGCCG
>NZ_DAOLKE010000246.1:0-5434 GCF_035331805.1 Plasticicumulans sp.
GGCGCGGGCCCTGGAGCCGGCGCTGGCGCAGCGCAACGCCGAGGCCGCGCAGGCCGCGCTCGCACCGCTGAGCGCCGATCCGGCGCTGCGTTACGCGGCGGTGTTCACGCCCGAGCGCCGGGTGCTCGCGCGCATCGGTGACGCACCGGGGGCCGATCCGGCCGTGCCGCCGCCCGGCGAATACCGCACGAGCAGCGTCGATGGCGTGCTGCGCAGCGAACTGCCGGTGGTTTCCGGTGCCAGCGGCCGGCTGGCCGGTTTCGTGTGGATCGGCCTCGATCCCTCGGCCTACGGGCAGGACAACACGCTGCTGCTGCAGAACGCCGGCATCGTGCTCGGCGGGCTGGTGCTGACCGGCTTCGCGCTGCTGCGCCTCGGCAGCGAGCTGCGCGGCGGTCTCGGTCACGTGCGCCGCGGTCTCGATGCGCTCGCGCGCGAGGACTACGAGCTGCGCCTGCCGGCGCTGCCGGCCGGGGATCTCGCGCGCATCGGCGAGACCGTGAACCTGCTGGCGGCGCGGCTCGGCGAGCGGGCGAATTCGGCGCGCAGCCAGCAGATGCAGCTGCGGCAGGAATCGCGGCGCCTCGGCGCGATGCTGCGCGGCATCAGCGCCGTGGTCTGGGAGGCCGAGCCGCGCAGCGGGCGCTTCCGCTACGTCAGCCCGGAGGCCGAGGTCCTGCTCGGCCACTCGCCCTCGCAGTGGCTGGCGCCCGACTTTCTCGACCGCTGCTGCCACGCCGCCGACCGCGAATGGGCGCAGGGTTTCCTCGGCCACGCCGGCGCCTCGGCGCGCAGCCACACGATGGACCTGCGCCTGCGCCACCGCGACGGCAGCTACCGCTGGCTGCGGCTGATGGGCTCGGGCGAGCAGACCGCCGAAGGGCCGATCCTGACCGGCCTGCTGCTCGACGTGACCGAGGAAAAGCTCGCCGAGCAGCGCGTCGCCTTCCTGGCCGATCACGATTCGCTGACCGGCCTCGTCAACCGCCGCCGCTTCCAGGAGCTGCTGCAGAACCACATCGACGCCGCACGCCAGCCCGGCGCCAGCCCCGGCGCGCTGCTGTTCCTCGATCTCGACCAGTTCAAGTACATCAACGACAGCTACGGCCACCACACCGGCGACGAGTACCTGCGCCAGGTCACCCAGCACCTGCGTGTGCCGCTCGCGCCCGAACACGTGCTCGGGCGCCTCGGCGGGGACGAGTTCGGCGTGATCCTGCCCGGCACCGATCCCGACAGCAGCGAACTGCTCTGCCGCACGCTGCTCGCGACGCTGAACGCGCAGGAATTCATCCATCAGGGGCGCAGCACGCCGTTCCCGGCCAGCATCGGCGTCGCGTACTTCCCGCAGCACGGCATCCACACCAGCGAGCTGCTCGCCAACGCCGACACCGCGATGTACGAGGCCAAGGCACACGGGCGCAACACCTGGTGCGTGTTCGAGGGCGGCGGCGATCTGGCGCGCATGCGCGAGAAGATCCACTGGGAGGACCGCATCCGCACGGCGCTGCGCGATCACCGGCTGATGCTGGTGTTCCAGCCGATCGTCGACCTGCGCACCGGCAAGGTCGTGCACTACGAAAGCCTGCTGCGCATGCTCGGTGACCAGGGCGAGACCATCGGCCCGAACGCCTTCATCGCCGTGGCCGAGCGCTTCGGCCTGATCCGCGAGCTCGACCGCTGGGTGGTCGAGACCGCCATCGCCACGCAGGGCGCGAGCCGCCTGCGCAACGACCCGGTCAGCCTGACCATCAACCTGTCGGCGCGCCATTTCGGCAGCGCCGACATGCTCGAACTGATCCGCGATGCCACGCACCGCCACCGTGCCGATCCCGGCGCGATCGTGTTCGAGGTCACCGAGACCGCGGCGGTCGAGAACTTCACCGCCGCGCGCGAGTTCATCCAGGCCCTGCGCAACGCCGGCTACCGCTTCGCGCTCGATGACTTCGGCGCCGGCTTCTCGTCCTTCCACTACCTGAAGAACCTGACCGTCGACTACGTGAAGATCGACGGCAGCTTCGTGCGCCATCTCGGCACCGACCGCGCCGACCGCATCTTCGTCAAGGCCATCGCCGATCTGGCGATCGGTCTCGGCATCCGGCCGATCGCCGAATTCGTCGAGAACCGTGCGACCGTCGAACACCTGCTCGAACTCGGCATCCCGCTCGGTCAGGGCATGTATTTCGCAGCGCCGACCAGCGAATTCATCGCGCCGGCGCTGCGCGCGACCGCCTGAACGACGCGGGTGCGGGCCGGGTGCTTCGGCGCAGTCTTATGTCATTTATGGAATAAGCATCTGAGTTTTGATGCTTTTTGCGCATATCGCGGGCTTGTTACGCTGCCGGTTCCGCGGGCGGCCCGCCCGCCGTGCGCAGAGGCATCGCATGCATCTCGTGACGCTCGCCGGCTGTACCGAGCCGGACGCCAGACCGCAGCAGGTGCTCGACTGGCTCGCCGACTGGCTCGGCCATTACGGCCTGCCGGTGCGCGCCATCCGCCCCGGCCTGCTGCCGGCCGAAGACCTGCTGCACGCCCGCCGCGAAGCCCCGGCGATCCGCGCCGCCGTGCAGGTGCTGGCCGGCGCACAGGCGCTGCTGATCGCGACGCCGGTGCGGCTCGGCACCTATACGGGCGTGCTGAAGACCTTTCTCGACCTGCTGCCCGCCGGGGCGCTGGCCGGTGTGCGCGTGCTGCCGCTCGCCTGCGGCGGGGAGGCCAGCCGGCAGCTGACGCTGCATTACGCGCTGAAACCGGTGCTCGACGCGCTCGGGGCCAGCGGCGTGCTGAGCAGCCTGCAGATCGGAGCGCGGCAGGCACGCCTGCACGATGACGGCCTGCTGGTGCTCGATCCGGGCGTCGAGACCCGCATCGAGGCCGCGCTGCTGCGCCTGCTCGCCGGTCTGCCGCTGGCAGCGTCGCTGCCGACCGATGCCCTGCCCCCTCCGCCGCGCGCGCTGCGGCGCCTGCCGTCCGCAGGCCGTCCGGCCGGCTGAAAGACCGCTGTCCTGCAGATCCCGGCGCAACACACCGGCTTTTCCGCTTCTTCCTGCTCGCGGGGGAGGGGCTTGTTCATCCATGCCTCGCTGTCGTCCTGACCCATCCGCGCTGTCCGGGCGAGGCCGGGGCCGGCGGCTGCCGCGCGTGCAGATGCCGATGGACAAGGATTCCGGAAAGCGGCTGGCCGGTTCGGTCCGCATGGCTGCAGACGAGACTTTTTATACCTAAAAGAAATTAAAAATACATAAATCATTATTTATGGAAATATAAAACCCGGCTTATCGTTCCGGCATCGATCACCCGCCCGGACGCACCCGTCCGACCGGCAACCGACCCGTGATGGACACCCGCCCGCCCGGTCGAGGCGCGGCGAGTGCCGAGGAGATGCCCCTCATGACCCGTGCCCTGCCCGAACTGAGCGCTGCGCTGATCGATGCCGAAGCCGTGCTGGCCAGCGCCCGTCCCGCCGAGCCCGCGGGCTACGCCGGCGGCCTGTCGCCGGTCGATGCCTGGACGCTGTTCGCCACCGGTCACGCCGTGCTCGTCGACGTGCGCACGGTCGAGGAACTCGCGTATGTCGGGCGCGTGCCCGGCAGCCTCCACGTGCCGTGGGCGACCGGCACGGCGCAGACGCGCAACCCGCGCTTCCTGCGCGAGTTCGAAAAGCGCGTGCCGCAGAAGGACGATGTCGTGCTGCTGCTCTGTCGCAGCGGCAAGCGCTCGGTGGCGGCCGCGGCTGCGCTGGCCGCGGCCGGCTACACGCGCGCCTACAACGTGCTCGAAGGCTTCGAGGGCGAGCGCGACGCCGATGGCCATCGGGGCGGGCAGGGCGGCTGGCGGCACCATGGCCTGCCCTGGGAGCAGGACTGAACGCTCGCGAGGCTGCTCCGCACCCGCCTGAGGCGAGCGGTGGCGGAATGCAGCCGTGAGTGGCACGTCCGATTTACAGCCGGGGAGCCGGCGTCAGAGTTCCGGTGCCGGTCGCGCGGACGGCCTGATCCGGATTGATCCGGCTGAATTCCGGATTCATGAAGATCACATTCATCAAGATCGCATTCATTTCACATGCCGGTAATTCGGCAGCGTAAATCCGGATTGCGTCCGTTATTGCGGATGCCTGTCTGCGATCATGGAACTGGCCTGAACCGGATGACTGCCGGAAGGCTTGTCTGTGCACAGCTTGTCCTTATACTGCCGCCCCGCCTGTAAAGAGGACGAATGGCAGGCGCATGGGCAAGTGAGAAAGTCTGGACGCTGTCTGCGGTTATATCCGGTTTTTCGTGAAGCACCGGCGTTTCGGCCGCACGGGTCTGCCGGTGGGCAGGCAGACGAATCATTGCCATACGGACGGCATGTCCGTCTGGCCGAATGGATGCCGGAAAGCGCCGGAAACCGCTCCGGCCTGTTTCAAACGCCATGCGCTGCATTCGGGCAGCACGGAGAGTTTTCATGAACCGCCGGGACGATGAGGTGCCTGTTGCGCCGGAGGCTGCGCAGTCCTGGGATATCGGCCCGATCGTGCGCGAATTACGTGCGCAGCGCGAACGCTGGCGCACGGCGCGCCAGCGCCGGCTGACGGCCGGCGGTCGCGAATTCCCGGCCCGCGCCGCCATCGAGCGCATTCTCGCCGATCTCTGCGGCGCGCTGTTTCCGATGCGGCTCGGGCCGGACGACCTGCAGCGCGAGAGCGAGGATTACTACGTCGGCCACACGCTGGATCGCGCCCTGCGCGCGCTGCTCGGCCAGGTCTGCCTCGAACTCGGCGTGGCCTCGGCCGAGGCCGTGCATCACGTGCGCCGCTTCGCCGAAGCCCTGCCCGGCATCCGCGCGCTGCTCGATGCCGATGTCGAGGCCGCCTTTGCCGGCGATCCGGCGGCGCGCAGCGTCGATGAGGTGCTGCTCTGCTATCCGGGCGTGCTGGCGATCATCCACCACCGGCTCGCCCACCAGCTGCACGGCCAGGGTCTGGCGCTGCTTGCGCGCATCGTCGCCGAGATCGCGCACGCGCAGACCGGCATCGACATCCATCCGGGGGCGCGCATCGGCCGCAGCTTCTTCATCGACCACGGCACCGGCGTCGTCATCGGCGAAACCGCGGTGATCGGCGACCACGTGCGGCTGTATCAGGCGGTCACGCTCGGTGCCCGCAGTTTCCAGACCGCGATCGACGGCAGCCTCGAAAAAGGTCTGGCCCGCCACCCGGTGGTCGAGGACGACGTGGTCATCTACGCCGGCGCGACCATCCTCGGGCGCATCACGATCGGCCGTGGCTCGGTGATCGGCGGCAACGTCTGGCTCACGCACAGCGTGCCGCCCGGCAGCCACGTCACGCAGGCGAGCACGCGCCAGGAACAGGTGAACCACTGATATCCATCACAGCTGAACACCCGGTCCTTTCAGCCCATTCCCCTTCGCGGGGAAGGGCTGGGGGAGAGGG
>NZ_DAOLKE010000247.1:0-5379 GCF_035331805.1 Plasticicumulans sp.
TGCGTGCGCTCGGCGGCATCGAGGGCATGGATTTCGGTGATGCCCTCGCGCATCGGCACGAGGATCAGCCACGGGAAGCGGGCGTCGTTCATCAGCCGCAGCGTGCAGAGCGGCAGGCGGGAGACCTCGACGGTGTCGGCGGCAAGCCGCGGGTGCAGCGTGAACATGGGCGTACCTTCGGGTCGGAGCGGGTGCGGTGTATCATCCGCGCCCTTCGCTGCGGGCCGTCAAGCCCGTGCT
Organism: Plasticicumulans sp.; assembly: GCF_035331805.1. Classification (NCBI taxonomy): domain Bacteria; kingdom Pseudomonadati; phylum Pseudomonadota; class Gammaproteobacteria; family Candidatus Competibacteraceae; genus Plasticicumulans; species Plasticicumulans sp. The sequence continues at coordinate 241 of NZ_DAOLKE010000247.1, forward strand.
TCCCCCCGCTCGCCCGCGCCGACTCCCGGAGCCCGCCGATGGACCTCACCGCCCTCACCGCCGTCACTCCGGTTGACGGCCGTTACGCCGACAAGACCGCGGACCTGCGGCCGATCTTCAGCGAGTACGGGCTGATCCGCCATCGCGTGCTGGTCGAGGTGCGCTGGCTGCAGCGGCTGGCGAAGCATCCGGGCATCCCCGAGGTGCCGGAGCTCTCCGAGCACGCCGGGCATGTGCTGAACCATCTGGTCGAGCACTTCACGGTCGAGGATGCCGCGCGCGTCAAGAACATCGAGCGCACGACCAACCACGACGTGAAGGCCGTCGAGTACTTCATCAAGGAGAAGATCGCCGGCAACGCCGAGCTGGCGGCGGTCAGCGAGTTCGTGCACTTCGCGTGCACCTCCGAGGACATCAACAACCTTTCCTATGCGCTGATGCTGAAGGCGGCGCGCACGCAGGCCGTGCTGCCGCAGATGGACGCGATCATCGACGCGATCCGCCGGCTCGCCCACCTGCATGCCGACGTGCCGATGCTGTCGCGCACGCACGGCCAGCCGGCCTCGCCCTCCACGCTCGGCAAGGAGATGGCCAACGTCGTGTACCGGCTCAAGCGCACGCGCGAGCAGGTCGCGGCCGTGCCGCTGCTCGGCAAGATCAACGGTGCGGTCGGCAACTACAACGCGCACCTGTCGGCGTATCCGGAAATCGACTGGGAGGCGCACGCGCGCAGCTTCGTCGAGGACGACCTGGGCCTGACGCTGAACCCGTACACGATCCAGATCGAGCCGCACGACTACATGGCCGAGCTGTTCGATGCGACGGCGCGCTTCAACACCATCCTGATCGACTTCTCGCGCGACGTGTGGGGCTACATCGCGCTCGGCTTCTTCAAGCAGCGCACGATCGCCGGCGAGGTCGGTTCGTCGACGATGCCGCACAAGGTCAATCCGATCGACTTCGAGAACGCCGAGGGCAACTTCGGCATCGCCAATGCGCTGCTCACGCACTTCGCGCAGAAGCTGCCGGTGTCGCGCTGGCAGCGTGACCTGACCGACTCGACCGTGCTGCGCGCGATCGGCACGGCCTTCGCGCATGCGCAGATCGGCTATGCGTCGCTGCTCAAGGGCATCGGCAAGCTCGAAGTCAACGCTGCAGCACTCGCGGCCGATCTCGATGCCAACTGGGAAGTGCTGGCCGAGCCGATCCAGACCGTCATGCGCCGCTACGGCATCGAACAGCCCTACGAGAAGCTCAAGGCCCTGACCCGCGGCCAGCGCCTCGATGCCGCGGCGATGCGCGCCTTCATCGAGACGCTGGAACTGCCGGCCGAGGCCAGGGCGCGGCTGCTGGAGCTGAGCCCGGCCACGTATGTCGGCAACGCGGCCGAGCAGGCGCGGCGGGTCTGAACGAAACTCTCACCTGTAAGCCCGGACGAATCCGCCATCGGCAGGGAAGTCCGTGGCCGGCAAGGAGCCGGCCCGCACCCCGCCCGGCATCCGCGCCTGCGCAGCCCGCAGCGGCGAATCCCTGAGCAGCGAGGCGCGGCCTGAGCCTTCGTCCGCGCCCCTTTCCCGATTCCGCCCCCCACCGATGGACACCGCGCCATGACCCAGGCCTCGAACCAGCCCCTGCCGCTTCTCGGCGGCCTGACGGTCCGCCAGTTCCTGCGCGACTACTGGCAGCAGAAGCCGCTGCTGGTGCGCAAGGCCATACCGGGATTCAAGTCGCCGATCTCGCCCGAGGAACTCGCCGGACTCGCCTGCGACGAGGAAGTCGTCTCGCGCCTGGTCATGGAGCGTGGCGGACGCACGCCGTGGGAGCTGCGCCGCGGCCCGTTCACGGAAGAAGACTTCCTCGAACTGCCCGAGACGCACTGGACGCTGCTGGTGTCCGACGTCGAGAAGCAGGCCCCGGACATGGCCGGGCTGATCGAGCCGTTTCGCTTCGTGCCGGACTGGCGCATCGATGACCTGATGATCAGCTACGCGCCCGAGCACGGCACGGTCGGCCCGCACGTCGATGACTACGACGTGTTCCTGCTGCAGGGCCTCGGCAGGCGGCGCTGGCAGATCAGCACGCAGCCGGTCGATCCGGACAACTTCCTGCCCGATGTCGAGCTGCGGATCCTGGACGAGTTCGAGGCCGAGCAGGAATGGGTGCTCGAACCCGGCGACCTGCTGTATCTGCCGCCGAAGGTCGCGCACCACGGCATCGCGCTCGGGCCGTGCATGACCTACTCGATCGGTTTCCGCGCGCCGCTGCACTCCGACATGATCGGGCGCTACGTCGACTTCCTGATGGAGGAAGCCGACCACGAACTGCGCTACCGCGACGAGGGCCTCGCGCCGCAGGACAACCCGGGGCGCATCGGCGCGGACGCGCTCGATCGCATCAAGGACCTGATCCGCAGCTCGCTCGCGACCGGCGATGACCTGATCGAGAGCTGGTTCGGGCGCTACATCACCGAACCGAAGCCGGGCTACGTCGCCGAGCCCGAGGACGATCCGTACACACTCGCCGAACTGCGCCGCCACCTGAAGGACGGCGGCCAGCTCGAACGCAATCCGGGCTCGCGCTTCGCGTACATCGACCACGGCCAGGACAGCGTCACGCTGTTCGTCGACGGTCAGGAGTTCGCGCTCGGGCCGGCGCTCGCGACGCTCGCGCGCGTGCTCTGCCGCGAACGCATCCTCGACAGCCGCCGGCTGCAGGCGGCGCTGGGCGGTGACGATGCCTGGGCGCTGCTGCTCGACCTGCTGAACGAAGGCTTCCTCGTCATCTACGAGGGCTGAGCGGCGAAGGCGCGGATCGCGAGCAGCACGCCGGCCACCAGCAGCGCGGCACCGGCGAGCGTCGCTGCCGGCGGCAGCGCGCCGTGCCAGAGCGCGGCATAGGCACTCGCGAACAAGGTCTCGCAGACGATCAGCTGGCCGGCCAGCGCCACCGGCAGGCCGCGGCTGGCGAGGTTCCAGAGCCCGCTCGCCGCCCAGCCGGCGGTGAGCCCGGTGCCGGCGGCGATCCACCAGAAGTGCTGCCAGTCCGCGGGGCTGCGCGCGGCCGTGTCCGGCGCGACGGCCAGCATCAGCAGCGCGACCGGCAGCAGGCCGGCACCGAGCAGGTTGTTCCAGTGCCCGGCCGGCAGCGCCGGATGGCGCTTCAGGTAGTCGCTGTTGGCGGCACCGAACAGCGTCCAGCACGCGAGTGCCGCGACGGCCGCGAGCACGCCGGCCGGATAGTCCTCACCGCGCACCGCGCCGCTCTCGCCGAGGTTCACGCAGGCGAGCCCGGCGACGATCAGCGCGAGCGGCGGCAGGTGCCGCACCCGCCACGGCCGGCGCTCGCGCCACTGGCCGACGATCGCGAGCGTCACCGGCAGGGCGCCGATCACCAGCGTCGGCAGATAGCTGCCGGCGGCACGCACCGCATACGCGAACAGCAGGTAGTAGACGACGTTGCCGAGCAGCGACAGCAGCCAGGCTGCCAGCCACTCGCGCGCCGACGTGGGCCGGCGCGGACCGGCGAGCAGCGCCACGAGCGCGACCAGCGCATAGGCGAGATAGCGCCCGCCGCTGATCGCGAGCGGCGACCAGTCGGCGAGTGCGAGCGGGGCAAGGAAGGCCAGCCCCCACAGCGCGCCGGCCCCGAGTGCCGCGGCGACGGCCGGCAGCGGCAGGGCCGGTGCCGCTGCGCCCGGGCTCAGAGCGTGATGCCGAGGTTGTCGATCAGCCGCGCACGGCCGAGCCGGGCGGCGGCGAGCAGGCGCAGGTCATGGTCCGCGGGGCCGGCCGGCAGCAGGTCATCGGCGCGGCGCACCTCGAAGTAGTCCGGCGTGAAGCCGGCATCGAGCAGCGTCGCGTTCGCAGCCTCGGTGATCGCCGCGTAGTTGCGCTCGCCGGCGCGGATGCGCGCGGCGGCGGCATCGAGCACCGTGTACAGCGTCGGGGCCAGCGCCCGCTCGGCGGCTGACAGATAGCCATTGCGCGAACTCATCGCCAGCCCGTCGGCCTCGCGCACGGTCGGCACGCCGATGATCCCGATCGGCACGTCGAGGTCGCGGACCATGCGCCGGATCACCTGCAGCTGCTGCCAGTCCTTCTCGCCGAACAGCGCGAGGTCGGGCTGCACGAGGTTGAAGAGCTTGGTGACGACGGTCGAGACGCCGTCGAAGTGCCCGGGCCGGGCGCTGCCGCACAGGTGCCCGGTGATCGTCGGCACGCTGACCGTGGTCATGCCGAGGTGGCCGTGCGGGTAGATGGCCTCGACCGGCGGTGCGAACAGCAGGTCGAGCCCGGCGGCGGCGAGCTTGTCGGCGTCGGCCTCCAGCGTGCGCGGATAGCTCGCGAAATCCTCGTTCGGCCCGAACTGCATCGGGTTGACGAAGATGCTGGCGACCGTGCGATCGGCGTGGCGGCGGGCTTCCTCGACCAGGCGAATGTGGCCGGCGTGCAGGTTGCCCATGGTCGGCACCAGCGCGACGCGCTCTGCGGCGCGCTTCCACGCGGCGACCTGCGCGCGCAGCTCGGCGATCCCGTTGACGCGGTTCATGGCGGCGGGGTCCTCGGCGGATGAGATTCTGACAGGAGCCCGGCCGGCGGCGGATGCACCGGCCGGGTGACGGGGGGCTCAGGTGAAGGTGTGTTCGGCGGCCGGGAAGCTGCCGTCCTTGACCGCGCGCACGTAGGCTTCGAGCGCGCCGTGCACGCCGCGCTCCTGACCGATCATGAAGTTCTTCGAGAACTTCGGACGCATGCCGGCGGTGAGGTCGAGCATGTCGTAGCAGACCAGCACCTGACCGTCGCAGTCGAGCCCGGCGCCGATGCCGATGGTCGGGATCGCGAGTTCGGCGGTCAGCTTCGCGCCGAGTTCGGCCGGCACGCATTCGAGCACCAGCAGATCAGCCCCGGCCTCCTGCAGCACCAGCGCATCGTCGAGCAGGCGCTGCGCGGTGGCCTCGTCGCGGCCCTGCACCTTGTAGCCGCCGAGCTTGTGCACCGACTGCGGCTGCAGCCCGAGGTGCGCACAGACCGGCACGCCGTTGGCCGAGAGCAGGCGCACGATCTCGACGACGTTCTGGCCGCCTTCGAGCTTGATCATCTGCGCGCCGCCTTCCTGCATCAGCCGGCCGGCGTTGGCGAG
>NZ_DAOLKE010000248.1:0-5369 GCF_035331805.1 Plasticicumulans sp.
TGTCCAGACAGCACGGATGGATCAGCACGACGGCAAGACGCTGATGAGCAAGCCCCTCCCCCCTCGCGGGGGAGGGGCTTGGGGAGAGGGGGGCAGCGTCCGGGCGCAGTGCCGGCGTCTACCCCTCTCCCCCGGCCCCTCTCCCGCAAGGGGTGAGGGGAGATTGACGCCCGGGCGTTGATCGGTCGATCCATCCGGCCCGCGGAACCGCTGACTTGTGTAGATACCAATGCTGCACGACGGCGGGATTCGGCGTCATTCGGCGTTGAGGCGTCCGAGGAAGCGCGCCATCTCGCTGCGCAGCGTCGTCGCCTGCTCCCCGAGCCGGCCGGCGGCACCGAGCACCTGGGCGGCAGCCGTGCCGGTATCGGCCGCGGCGAGGTTCACCGCCCCGATGTCGGCCCCGACCGCCTGCGTGCCGGCCATGGCCTGCTGCACCTGCTCGTCGATGGTCTGCATCGCGTGCTGCTGGGCCTCGATGGCCGAGGTGATGCTGTCGGCGATGCGTGACAGGCCGCCGATGGTGTCGGCGATGCGCGTGATCGCCAGCACCGACTCGCCGGCGATCTGCTGCACGGTACCGATCTGCTCGGAGATCTCGTCGGTGGCTTCGGCGGTCTGGTGGGCGAGCGCCTTGACCTCGTTGGCGACCACTGCAAAGCCCTTGCCGGCCTCGCCGGCACGGGCCGACTCGATCGTCGCGTTCAGCGCCAGCAGATTGGTCTGGTCGGCGATCGTGTTGATCAGGTCGACGATGCGGCCGATCGTGCGCGCCGCGTCACTGAGCCCGGAAACCGTACGCTGGGTTGCGGCGGCCTCGTCGACGGCGAGGCGTGTGGTCTGGGCGGACTGTCCGGCCTGCGCGGCGATCTGGCTGACGGCGACCGCCATCTGCGCACTGGCCTCGGCCATGCGCCGGACGCTGTCGGCCGCCCCCGAGGAAGCCTTGCCGACCGCTTCGGCGCGCTGCTGCGTGCGTTCGGCGCCGCCGGCCAGCCCCTGCGCGGTGCGGGTCAGGTCCTGGGCCGCGTTCGTGACCGCCTGCAGGCTGCTGTTCGACTGGCGCTCGAAGTCCGCGGCCAGCTGCGCGACGCGCTCGGCCCGCCGCTCGCGCTCGCGCTGGCGCTGTTCGCGGGCTTCGGCCTCGACCTGGCGGCGCTGCTCGCGCTCGGCTTCGGCAGCCAGGCGCGCCTGCTCATCGGCGAGGCGCACGCGCTCGCGCTCGGCCTCGACCGCCGCATGTTCGGCCGCCCGGGCATTGGCCAGCGCCTCGGCGCGCACCGCGGTTTCCTCGAACACCAGCAGCGCCCGCGCCATTTCGCCGATTTCATCGGGGCGCGCGCAGTCCGCGCGATCAAGCCCGCGCTCGCCGGCAGCGAGCCGGCGCATGCCGTCGGCCAGGCGCAGCAGCGGCATGCTCACGTCACGTGCCAGCCGCCGCCCGCCGAGCAGGGCGGCACTGAGCGTGCCGATCCCGACCAGCAGCAGCAGGCCGGCCGCGAGCAGGGCCGCCCGGTTGCCGGCGGCTTCGGTGTCGGCGGCATTGGCGCTGACCGCCTCGCTGACGCGCTCCATCGCATCTTCAAGGTGGTTGAACTGCGTGATGAATCCCGGCAGATCGCCGGACTGGCCGCCGAGCACGGCGGCGACCTCCTGCTCGGCGCTGGCGATGTAGCGCTCGGCCTGCGGCGCGACGGCAGCGAACGCGTCAGCCAGTACCTTCGGCACATCGAGGCTGCGGTTGGCGGCCAGCAGGTCCCGGAAACGCGTGGCGTGATCGCGCAGTTCCTCCTGCACCTCGGCCGGCGTGAACCCCGGCGTGCGCGCCATCAGCACGTCGCCGCGCAGCGCGTCGTGCATCATGTCGGCTTCGAGGTGGTTGCGCAGCGCCTGCGCGGCGGTGCGCGCCGCCTGCAGCTGCAGCGCAAGGAAGGTGACCGCGGACAACGCGACGGCCATCAGCACGAGCGCCTGCAGCACGGCATAGACGCCGGTCCTGCGCAGGCGATCGCCGAGCAAGTGGGTGGGCTGCATCGGAGTCTCCGCAATTCCGTGGACGAGCCTCGTATGCCCGACAGGCATCGGCAGGAATCGGCAAGACTGAAGCCGGCAGACGCGACGGCGCTGCACGGTGCGCAGCCGCCGCCGAGCCGGTCACGCGGCGCCGGCAGCGGCCTGCGGCTAGAGCAGGTTCAGCTCCAGCCGTGCCCGCGCCGAGATCATCTCCTGCGTCCACGGCGGGTCCCAGACCAGCTCGACGGTCACGTCGTCGATGCCGTCGACGCCGCGCACGGCGTTCTCGACCCACTCGGGCATCGAGCCGGCCACCGGGCAGGCCGGGGCGGTCAGCGTCATGTAGATGTGCGCGCTGCGATCGCCGAGGTTGACGTTGACGCCGTAGACGAGGCCGAGCTCCCAGATGTCGACCGGGATCTCGGGGTCGTAGACGGTCTTCAGCGCCCTGACGATCTGCTGTTCGACCTCGACCTGTTCGGGGGTCACGTCTGCGGATGGCTGGGCGGCATCGTTCATCGCGGACTCTCCGGGCTTCATTCGGTCGCCACCGGCGCGCTGCGGTGATCGAGCGCGGCCTTCAATGCGTGCCAGGCGAGCGTCGCGCACTTGACGCGGCTCGGGAACTCGCGCACGCCGGCGAGCACGCCGAGCTTGCCGAGGCCGGGTGGCGTCGGGCCGTCGGTGGTGACGAGATCATGAAACTTCACGAACAGCGGCTCGACCTCGGCGACCGGCCTGCCCTTCAGGGCCTCGGTCATCAGCGAGGCCGACGCGGTCGAGATCGCGCAGCCCTGGCCCTGGAAGGCGAGGTCGCGGATCACGCCGTCGGCCACGTCGATGAACACGGTCAGCCGGTCGCCGCAGAGCGGGTTGAAGCCCTCGGCGTGATGCGAGGCCGGGTCGATCACGCGGAAGTTCCGGGGGCGCTTGTTGTGATCGAGGATCACTTCCTGGTACAGCTCGCGCAGGTCACTCATCGCAACACCTTGAAGGAATTCGGTTTCTGAGGTCCGAGGTGTTTCAGCCGAACCAGTGGCGGACCTTGTCGAGCGCGGCGGCGAGCGCGTCGACATCGGCGGACGTGTTGTAGACGCCGAACGAGGCGCGGGCGGTCGCCGGCACCGCGAAGCGCTCCATCAGCGGCTGCGCGCAGTGGTGACCGACGCGCACGGCGACGCCTTCGCCGTCGAGGATCGTGCCGATGTCGTGCGGATGCACGCCGTCCATCACGAAGGACACGACGCCGGCCTTGTCCGCTGCGGTGCCGATCAGGCGCAGGCCCGGGATGTCGGCAAGACGCGCCATCGCGTACTGCGTCAGTTCGTGCTCGTGCGCGGCGATGGCATCGAGCCCGAGCGCGCGCGTCCACTCGACCGCGGCGCCGAAGCCGATGACGCCGGCGACATCCGGCGTGCCGGCCTCGAAGCGCTCCGGCGGATCGGCGAAGGTCGTGCCCGAGAAGCTCACGCGCCGGATCATGCCGCCGCCGCCCTGATACGGTGGCATCGCCGCCAGCAGCTCGGCACGCGCCCACAGCGCGCCGACGCCGCTCGGCCCGTAGACCTTGTGCGCCGAGAACGCATAGAAGTCGCAGCCGAGGGCCTGCACGTCGACGGCCAGATGCGGCACGCCCTGCGCGCCGTCGACCAGCACCGGCACGCCCTGCGCGTGCGCCAGACGCACGATGTCGGCGATCGGATTGATCGTGCCGAGCACGTTCGAGACGTGCGTGACCGCAACGAGCTTCGTGCGGCCGCTGATCAGCCGCGTCAGTCCGTCGAGGTCGAGCTCGCCGCGGTCGGTGACCGGAGCGGCGACGACCTTCGCGCCGTAGCGGTCGGCCACCAGCTGCCAGGGCACGATGTTGGAGTGGTGCTCCATCTCGGTGACGAGGATCTCGTCATCGGGCCCGAGCTGCGGCTCCAGAAAACTGTTCGCGACCAGGTTGATCGCCTCGGTCGTGCTGCGCAGGAACACGATCTCGCGCGGCGACGGCGCGTTGACGAAGCGTGCGACCTGCTCGCGCGCGCGCTCGAAGGCGGTGGTCGAGCGCTCGGACAGCGCATGCACGCCGCGGTGGATGTTCGAGTAGTAGCCGCGGTAGCAGTCGGCGACCGCCTGCACGACGACCTCGGGCTTCTGCGCCGAGGCGCCGCTGTCGAGGTATACGAGATGCTTGCCGCGGATCTGCTGCGCGAGCACCGGGAACTGCGCGCGCACGGCCTCGACATCGAAGGCCGCTGCGGGTACTGGGGTCACGATCGGGGCGCTCATGCGGCCACCTCCATCCAGGCATCGAGTCGGGTTTCGAGCGCGGCGCGCATGGCCTCGTCGGTCAGCGCGTCGAGGAATTCACCGGCGAAGGCGCGCACCAGCAGCGTGCGCGCCTCGGCCAGACCGATGCCGCGCGCGCGCAGGTAGAACAGCGCATCCTCATCGAGCGCGCCGACCGTCGCGCCGTGCGCGCACTTCACGTCGTCGGCGAGGATTTCGAGGCGCGGGATCGCAACCGTCAGCGCCTGCTTCGACAGCAGCAGGTTGCGGCACTGCTGCTGCGCGTCGGTCTGCTGCGCATCCGGATCGACGCGGATCAGGCCGTCGAACACGTGCTTCGCCTTGCCGGCGAGCACGCCGCGGAAGGTCTGGCGACTCGTGCAGCGCGCCACGGCATGACGCAGTTCGAGGTGGTGATCGAGCAGCTGCGTGCCGCCGGCCAGCACCAGACCGTCGAGTTCGGCCGCGGCGCCCTCGCCTTCGAGCGTGAGCGCGAGATCCATCCGCCCGATGCGCCCGCCGCCGACCCAGCGGCGCAGCGAAAACTTCGCGTCGGCGGCGAGCTGCGCGCGCAGGCCGCCGAGCTGGAAGGCCTCGGCGGATTCATCCTGCACCGTGCTCAGCGCCAGCTGCGCGCCGCGTCCGAGCCGGACCTCGGTCAGCGCCGTCGACAGATAGGTCCCCTGCCCGCCCTGCCACTCCAGCAGCCCGGCCCCGGCTCCGTCTTCGAGCACCAGCAGCAGGCGCGGATGCACGGCCGTGCCGTCACCGCTGCTCCAGTGCGCGAGCGTCAGCGCGTCGAGCCGCGCACCGGCGGCGACGTGCACGAGCACGCCGTCCTCGAACAGCGCCGAGTTGAGCGCGGCGAAGGCATGCGCATCGAGGCCCGGCAGCGTGTCGAGTGCGGCCAGCACCTGCGGCAGCCGGCGAGCGGCCTCGGCGAAGCCGAGCACGCTGACGCCTGCCGGCAGTTCACCGGTTTCGATCGCGTGCACCCGGCCATCGACCAGCACGACGCGCGGCCCGGCCGGCAGCCCGGCCAGCCAGCCGGCGTCGGGCGCACGCCCGGTGTCGGCACG
>NZ_DAOLKE010000249.1:0-5352 GCF_035331805.1 Plasticicumulans sp.
CGAAGCGGCGGAGCGGGCGGTGCAGACGGCGACGGAGGCCGCCGCAGTCCTTGCCGGGCTGCACGCGGACCGGGCCGGCCTGTTTGACGGCCAGCCGACCGCGCACGTCGAGGCGGCGCTGGCGCAGGCGATCGGGCAGGCCGTGGCCGGGCGCGATGCAGCACAGGCAGCCGTGTCCCGGGCCGCGGATGTCCGCAATCGCGCGGCCGGACAGGAACAGGCGGCCCGCAGCGCCCGGGAGCGGGCCGACGCCGATGCGGCCGAAGCCGCCCGCGCGCTGAACGACGCGCTGGCCGAAGCCGGGCTCGATGCCACCGAAGCCCGGCACCGGCTGGGCTTCGGCGAGCGCTGGCTCAGCGACGAGGGAGCCGCGCTCGATGCGCTGACGGCTGCGCTGCGCGAAGCCGGGGTCCGGCACGACGAACGACGCGCCCAGGCCGAAGCCCATGCCGCGGCACGCCCGCCGCTGCCGGCCGCGGACGAGGGCGATGCTCCGTCGTGCCCGCCCTCGTCCGACGCACCCGAAGCGCAGCTGGCCGGCGCCGAGACCGCGCTGCGGGACGCACGCACGGCTCTCGCCGATCTCGCCGCCCGGCTGCATGCCGACGACCAGCGCCGCAGCGAAGGCGCCGAACGGCGCACGGCGCTGGCGGCCCGGCGTCTGCAGGCCGCGCCGTGGCTGGCGCTGAAGGAGCTGATCGGTTCGGCGGACGGTTCGAAGTTCCGCGGCTTCGCGCAGAGCCTGACGCTGGAAGCGCTGGTCGCGCATGCCAACGCCCATCTGCAGGAACTGGCCCGCCGCTACCGCCTGCGCCGCGTGCCGGGGGCCGGGCTGGAGCTGATGGTCGTCGATCGCGACATGGCCGACGAGGTGCGCGGCGTGCACAGCCTTTCGGGCGGCGAGACCTTTCTCGTGTCGCTCGCGCTCGCACTCGGGCTGGCCTCGCTGTCCTCGAACCGCGTGCAGGTCGAGACGCTGCTGATCGACGAGGGCTTCGGCACGCTCGATCCGGACACGCTCGACATCGCCGTCGCCGCCCTCGACGCGCTGCAGGGGCAGGGCCGGCAGGTCGGCGTGATCTCGCATGTGCCGGCGCTGGTCGAGCGCATCGGCGTGCAGGTGCGCGTGCGCGCACTCGGCGGCGGGTGCTCGCGCATCGAGACGGTGACGGGCGGCTGAGCCGGCGCCCCCGGAGACGAGGCATATTTAATTTTGTTCATTTGCCGGCGGCGGGATGCGGCCGTGCCGGTTTATCTGGTTGATGACCCATCATTTTTGTCGGGATTGGCCGTGAACGGCATGGCGGATGGCCTGTTTCATGTATTTTCGTCATGGCCTTACTCTCGCTGAGGCATGAGGTTGCCGATTCCGGCCGGCGGGCATCGGCACCGCAGCCTCGCTTGATCGCAATGCAGAACCGACAAGGTGAATCAACCAGATATTGTCCGGATTGTCCGGGAATGATTTGAGGTGCAAGGAAATGGGAACAGCTGATTTCGGATTCAGAACCCTGCGCGCAGGGGTTGCGGGCCTGCTGACACTGATGGCAGCGGCAGGGCCGGCAGCGGCGCTGACGCTCGATGAAACCGTACTTTCCGCCGGTGCCACCGGCAGCGTGCTGACTGACGTACAGCAGTTCTCCATCGGCTCCAGCGCGCTGATCACGCCGACCGATCCGTTCGGCGGCTTCGCCGAACTCGGCGTGTTCCAGGTCACCGGCCTGTTCGATTCCGCCGGCCTGCCAATTGCGTCGACGCTGAACACCGGCTACGGCCTGTACCTGACCTACGTGGTCACGGGCACCGCGACGCCGGTGCCGGGCACTGCGAGCATGGTCATCACTTATTCGACCGCCAACCTCGTGCTGTTCGCCGACCGCAACAACGATTCGACCTTCACGCTGATCCCGGGCGGCGCCGGCCCCGGCGGCCTGCCGATCGACCTCGCCATCGGCAACATGGCCGACGATGCGCCGATCGCCATCAACAACGGCACGAACTTCACCGGTTCGACGACGGTGGTGCCGATTTCGCCGACGGAGCTGCTGGGCTTCACCGACGTGACGCTCTATGACTGGCTGCTGCAGCCCTTCGGCGCCGCGGCACTCGCCGGTGACCTGTTCCCGAACGGCCTGCGCCTCGTCTCCAATACCGCCGTGCCGATCATGCCGACCGGCGTCGGTCCGATCCTGGCGTCCACGCAGGAACTCGGCACCATCACCTTCATCCCCGAACCGGGCAGTCTGGCGCTGGCGGCTGCCGGCTTCGCAGGACTGGGCTGCCGGCGCCGTCGGCGCTGAGCGGAGGCGGGCACATGGAACTGCCTGCTGCCACCCGACGGGTCCGGCTGGCTCTGGAAGCAGCCGGACTCGCGTGTCGCATCGTCCGCTACCCGGCCGGCACGCGCACCGCAGCCGATGCGGCGCGGGCCATCGGCTGCGAACAGGCGCAGATCGTCAAGTCGATGATTTTCCGCGGTGAGCGCAGCGGCGATGGTCTGCTGGTGCTGACCGGCGGCACCAACCGCGTCGATCCGGCCCGGCTCGAAGCCGTGCTCGGCGAACGCCCCGGCAAGGCCGATGCGGCCTTCGTGCGCGAATGGACCGGCTTTGCGATCGGCGGCGTGCCGCCGCTCGGCCACGCGCGGCCGATGCGCACGCTGATCGATGCCGACCTGCTCGCCTGGCCCGAGGTCTGGGCCGCGGCCGGCACGCCGGACACGGTGTTCGCGCTGCCCTCGCAAGCCCTGCCGGCATTGACCGGCGGCACGGTGCTGCGCGTCGGCTGAACGCCCGCGGTTCAGCAGTCGAACAGCGCGCGCGGGTGCCGGAAAGCCTTGAATTCCAGCGCGTTGCCGGACGGATCGAGCAGGAACATCGTCGCCTGTTCGCCGGGCCGGCCGATGAAGCGCACCTGCGGCTCCAGCACGAACCCGACCCCGGCGGTCTGCAGCCGGGCGGCGAGCGCGTGGAAGGCTTCCCAGTCGAGGATCGCGCCGAAGTGCGGCATCGGCACCTCCTTGCCGTCGACGAGGCCGACGCTGGCCGGATCGCGCAGCGGATTGCCGAGGTGCGCGGACAGCTGGTGGCCGAAGAAATCGAAATCGACCCAGGTCTCGCTGTAGCGGCCCTCGGCGCAGCCGAGCATGCCGAGATAGAAGCGACGCGTGGCGTCGAGATCGGTGACGAGGAAGGCGTAATGGAACGGCGTCATGCCACTGCGCTCCGGCCGGCGACGGGAAACCGCAGGGTCGCCCGCCCGGGCGCTACATACAAGACCCCTACTCCATCAGGGTCAGCGCGCGGGGCAGGGGGCGGTGGTGCGCAGGCGCTCGTCGATGCACTGCTGCCAGAAGCCGGCGAGCGCGCCGGCGGTTGCCGTCGCCGACCAGCCCTGCGCGAAAGCCCGGGCCTCGGTGCCGAGCCGGGCACGCAACGCGGCATCCCCGAGCACGCGCGCGCAGGCGGCGGCGAATTCGACCGGGTCCTCGCCCACGGCCACGGCGCCGCGCTGCGGCCCGACGATGTCGCGCGTGCCCATGACCGCGGTCGACACCACCGGCACGCCGAGGCTCATCGCCTCCAGCAGCACCAGGCCCTGGGTCTCGGTGCGCGACGCGAACACGAAGGCGTCGCCGGCGCGGTAACAGCCGGGCAGGCCGGCGGCGCGGTCGAGATAGCCGAGGAAGCGCACCTGCGCATCCAGCCCGAGCCGCGCGGCGAGCGCACGCAGATGACGTTCGGCCGGGCCTTCGCCGGCGATCAGCAGCAGCACGTCCGGCACCAGTCGGCGCAGTTCGAACAGCATGTGCAGCAGCGCATCGACGTTCTTCTCGTGCGCGAGCCGGCCGACGTGCACGAGCACCGGCCGATCCGGCGCGATGCCGTGCGCGGCCCGCAACGCCGCACCGTCGCCGGAACCGAGACTGTCGCCGTCGAGCCCGGTCGGGATCACCGCTGCCGGCACGCGGATGCCGTAGCCGCGCAGCTTGTCGAGCATCGCCTGCGAGGGCACGACCAGCCCGTCGAGCGCGTTGCACTGCACGCGCGACACCGTGCGCGCCAGCGCCCGCAGCGCCGCGCGCGGCAGCAGCGGCACGTAGTGGTACAGGTATTCCTCGAAGAAGGTGTGGTAGGTCTCGGTCAGCGGCAGGTCGAGCCGGCGCGCCAGGCGCACGCCGAGCCAGTGCGCGACGAACGGCGTCTGCACGTGGATCAGCCCGTAGCCGCGCCCGGCCAGTTCATCGGCCTGCCGCAGCACGGCGCGCGCGTGCATCATGCGGTCCTCGGGGTCGAACACCACACGCCGGGCCGGGATGCGCTGCACGCCGGCTTCGGGCATATCGGCGTCGCCGTAGGCCGGGCAGATCAGGTCGATCTCGTGGCCGGCAGCGGCCAGCGCGCGGCGGAAGGTGCGGATCGAGGTCGACACGCCGTTGACCCGCGGGAAGTACACGTCCGACAGCATCAGGACTTTCATCGACGGCCCGGTGACAGTTGCAAACGGTCGCCGAGCCTATTTCGCCGGGCTTGCGGTTTCGTGACGGGGAGCACGCATGACAGAGGAAACTTCCGGCCGCGACTGGCTGGCCGATGCCGACACGGCCGCCGGGCTGCTGCGCACGGCGCGGCGGCTGTTCGTGATCACCGGCGCCGGCATCTCGGCCGATTCGGGCCTGCCGACCTATCGCGGCATCGGCGGCCTGTACGACGACACGCACACCGAGGACGCGATCCCGATCGAGCAGGCGCTGTCGGGCAGCATGCTGGCGCGCCGCCCGGCGATCACGTGGAAGTACCTCGCGCAGATCGAGCGCGCCTGCCGCGGCGCCCGCCACAACCGCGCGCACGAACTGCTCGCGGCCTTTGACCGGCACTTCGAGCATGTCTGCGTGCTGACGCAGAACATCGACGGCTTCCACCGCGACGCCGGCAGCCGGCACCTGATCGAGATGCACGGCGACGTGCACCGCCTGCTCTGCACGGCCTGCGACTGGCGCACGCGCATCGCCGACTTCGACGAACTGCCGCCCGGCATGCCGCCGGCCTGCCCGGCCTGCGGCGAGCCGGTGCGCCCCGATGTAGTGCTGTTCGGCGAGATGCTGCCGGAGGCGGCGCTGTCGCGTTACTACCGCGAACTGGACGCCGGCTTCGACGTGGTGCTCAGCATCGGCACGACCAGCGTGTTCCCGTACATCGCCGGCCCGGTGGTCGCCGCCGTGCAGGCCGGCATCCCGAGCATCGAGATCAACCCGGGCGAGACTTCGGTGTCGCGGATCGTCGACGTGCGCATCCGCACCGGCGCCGCGGCGGCACTGACGGCGCTGGCCGAGCGGATCGGGATTTGATCGGC
>NZ_DAOLKE010000250.1:0-5325 GCF_035331805.1 Plasticicumulans sp.
GGCAGGCGTGCTGGCCGCCGGCCCCGCCGAAGCAGGCGAGCGCGTAGGCGGCGAGATCATGACCGCGCTCGACCGAGATGCGCCGGATCGCCGCCGCCATGTGCTCGACGGCGATCGCGAGCGCCCCGGCGGCGAGTGCCTCGACCGGCCGGCGCGTGCCGGTGGCTGCCTCGATCTCGCCGGCGAGGCGCTCGAAGCCGGCGGCGACCGCGCCGGTATCGAGCGGCTGGTTCCCGTGCGGCCCGAACAGCGCCGGGAAATGCACCGGTTGCAGCCGCCCGAGCGCGACGTTGCAGTCGGTGACGGTCAGCGGTCCGCCGCGCCGGTAGGCGGCCGGCCCCGGATCGGCGCCGGCCGACTCCGGGCCGACGCGCAGGCGCGTGCCGTCGAAGCGCACGATCGAACCGCCGCCGGCGGCGACGGTGTGGATCGCCAGCATCGGCACGCGCAGGCGCACGCCGGCGACCGTGGTGTCCCAGACGCGCTCGTATTCGCCGGCGCAGTGCGAGACATCGGTCGAGGTGCCGCCCATGTCGAAGCCGATCACGCAGCCGAAGCCGGCGAGGCGCGCGGTCTCGACCATGCCGACCACGCCGCCGGCGGGGCCGGAGAGCACGGCGTCCTTGCCGCGGAAATGCGCGGCATCGGCGAGGCCACCGTTGGACTGCATGAACTGCAGGCGCACGTCGCCGAGCGCCTCGGCCACCTGCCCGACGTAGCGGCGCAGCACCGGCGACAGGTAGGCGTCGGCGACCGTGGTGTCGCCACGCCCGACCAGCTTCATCAGCGGGCTGACCTCGTGCGACACCGACACCTGCGTGAAGCCGGCGATGCGCGCCAGCGCCGCGGCGCGGCGTTCGTGCCGCGGTTCGCGATAGCCGTGCAGGAACACGATCGCGCAGGCGCGCAGGCCGCGGGCGCGCGCTGCGGCGAAGCCGCGCGCGAGCGCAATCTCGTCGAGCGGCTTCAGCACCGAGCCGTCGGCGGCCAGCCGCTCGTCGGCTTCGAGCACCTCGGCATACAGCGGCGCGGGCAGCACGATGTGGCGCGCGAACAGCTGCGGACGGTTCTGGTAGGCGATGCGCAGCGCATCGGCGTGGCCGCGCGTGATCACCAGCAGCACCGGCTCGCCGCGGCGCTCCAGCAGCGCGTTGGTCGCGACCGTCGTGCCCATCTTCACGACCTCGATCGCCCCGGCCGGCAGCGGCGCACCGGCGGCGAGACCGAGCAGGCGGCGGATACCCTCGACGGCGGCATCGCGGTAGCGCTCCGGGTGTTCGGACAGCAGCTTGGTGGCGAGCAGCCGGCCATCGGGGCTGCGGGCGACCAGATCGGTGAAGGTGCCACCGCGGTCGATCCAGAACTGCCAGCCGCTCACGGGCGGCGCGCTATGGGCGGGCGGGTTCACGACGGCGGCCTCCGGCTCGGACGGGTGCAGGCCGCGAGGATACCAGTCGCACCGGCGACGATTGCCGCTGTCGCCGCTGCCGGCAGTGCTTCGCGCGTCGCCGCCGCAGCGGCGGCGGACCTCCGGACGGGGCCGCGCGGGCAGCCAGCCCCCTTACTGCGCCGCCTGCGCCTGTGCCTGTGGTGCCGGCACCGGCAGCGCGGCCGGGCCGGTGGCCGGGGTCGCGGCCGGCAGCTCGACCAGGAAGCATGCACCGCCCTCGATGTTCTCGACGCGCAGTTCGCCGCCGAAATCACGGACGATGCCGTAGGACAGCGACAGCCCGAGCCCGGTCCCCTGTCCGACCGGCTTGGTCGTGAAGAAGGGCTCGAAGATGCGCTGCATCAGCGCCTCGGGCACGCCGCCGCCGGTGTCGGTGACGCTGATCTGCATGCGGCCGTCGGCGAGCGGCTGCGCGCTCAGCTCGATGTGATCGGCGCGGCCGGTTTCCGGATGCTGCTCGCGCCGGCTCAGGATCGCGTCGCGGGCGTTCAGGATCAGGTTGATCAGCACCTGTTCGAGCAGGCCGATCTCGGCGCGCACCCAGTACATGCCGGCCGGACAGATCACGTGGCAGGCGATGTTGGCGAGGCGCAGCGGCGCGTTGGTGATCGACAGCGCCCCTTCGCAGGCCTGGGCCGGATCGACCGGGCCGAGCGTGCGTTCGGCGCGGCGGCCGAAGATGCGCATGTGGTCGATGATCGACGCGGCGCGCGCGACGTTGCGGCGGATCTTGTCGAGCTTGTCGTCGAGATAGGTCTTCTCCGGCGTGCCGCGGCTGGAGCGCAGCAGCACGTTCTCGACGGTCAGCTTGATCGCGTTCAGCGGCTGGTTCAGCTCGTGCGCGAGGCCGGTGGCCATCTCGCCGAGCGTCACCAGCTTCGCCGACTGGTAGATCATCAGCTCGGCGGCGCGCCGCTCGGTGTTGTCGAGGCCGATGCCGACGAGGTTGCGCAGCTCGCCGCCGTCGTCGGTGACCGCCGTGAAGGTCCAGGCCACCGTGCGCCGGATGCCGCCGAGATCGCTGACCTGCACCTCGAAGCTGCGCGGCAGGCCGGTGACCAGCGCCGCGAATTCCTCGCCGGTGGCGGCACGGCTCCAGGCGCGCGCGCCGCTGCCGGCGCCGAAGTAGCGCGCGAACAGCGGGTTGGCGACCTTGATCGTGCCGTCGGCCTCGGCGACGACGACCAGCACGCCGGCGGTCTGCAGGATCGAGCTGAGGAACTGGCGCTCGCGGCGCTCGACCACGGTCTCGCGCGCCAGACGCTCGGCCTCGGTGCGGTTGCGCAGGAAGTTGCGCAGCACGCCGCCGAGCAGCACCAGCGTCACCAGCAGGAAGCCGTACAGGCCGCCGACCGAGGCCACGTAGCCGGTGTAGCCGGCCATCACGTCGCCGAGGCCGAGGCCGACGACGACGAGCAGCGGGAAGTCACGGACCTTGCGGTAGCTGACGATGCGCTCGATGCCGTCGACGCCGCTCGGCGCGCGGTAGGTGCCGGCCGGTGCGCTCTGGTAGCTGCGCATCAGCTCGCCGCCGGAGATGTCCTTGCCGATGGTCTGGTCCATGTCGATCGAGCGCGCGCGCAGGATGCCGTCAGTGCCGGCCAGCGAGATGACGCCGCGCTCGCCGACGTCGACCGACTGATAGAAGCTGTTCAGGTACAGCGGATCGAAGGACACGACCGCGACGCCGCGGAACTCGCCGTCGCTGTCCTCGATGCGCCGCGTGTACTGGATCGAGGCCTTGCCGCTGGCGCGTCCGACCAGCGGCTTGCTGACGTAGGTCGGTGTCGCGTCGGGCTGCAGGTAATGGCGGAAATGCGCGCGGTCCGAAAGATTGATGCCGAGCGACTGCGTGCCGACGCTGGAACCGGCGAGGATGCCGTGCTCGTCGATGATCGCGTGCTGCACGGCGGCATCCTCGATGCGCAGCAGCCCGCGCAGCGCCTCGGTCAGCTCATCCTTGTCCGGGTAGCGGAAGTAGTACTCGGCGAGGAAGCGGCTCTGCTGGTCGAGCGAGCGGAAGGTCCGGTAGATGTGCTCCTCGAAGGCACGCGCCAGGTTCTGGCTGTCGCGCTCGGCCCCGTCCATGCGCCGCTGGTAGTCGGTCTTCAGCGCCACGCCGGCGAGCAGGCCGGCGACCAGCAGCACCAGGAACGCGCCGGCGAAGTACAGCGTCAGCAGGCGGCGGTCCTGCATGCGACGGATCATGGTCATGACGGCGTTCCCCGCGGCAGATGGCCGGTCGCGGCGACCGCGGCGTCGAGCGCGGCCAGATCGAGCGGCTTGTGCAGCAACTGCACGCCGATGCGGCGTGCGTGTTCGATTTCGGGTTCACCGGCGTGGCCGGTGACGATGATGAAGTCCGGCGCCGGCGGGCGCGCGAGCCGCGCCTCGATCAGCCCGAAGGCCTCGCCGTCGACCAGCTTCAGGTCGGTGACCACCAGCCGGATGTCGTCGCGCCCGGCGAGCAGGCGCTCGGCCTCGGCGAGGCGCCCGGCGCACAGGCAGTCCCAGCCCTGCCATTCGAACCATTCCTGGATCTCGGCGAGGATGTCGGGTTCGTCATCGATCAGCAGCAGCATGTTCGGTGCTCCTTGCGGGCGTTGCGGGCGCGCTCAGGCACGCTTCGGCACGCGCGGGGTCAGCGTCTGCGAGCGCAGCATCAGCGCCGCCAGATCGGCCGGCACCGGCGGCGAGAACCAGTAGCCCTGGCCGGCGCGGCAGCCGAAACCGAGCAGGCGTTCGAGCGCAGCGGCATCCTCGATGCCCTCGGCGATCACCGCGAGGCCGAGCCGGCGCCCGAGGGCGATGACGGTCTCGCAGATCGCGAGGTTCTCCGGCGTCGGCGCCAGCACGAAGCTGCGATCGAGCTTGATCGCTTCGAAGTTCAGGCCGTTGAGCCGCGACAGCGCCGCCTCGCCGGTGCCGTAGTCGTCGAGGTAGAAGCGCAGGCCGGCCAGGTGCAGCGCGCGCAGGCCGTCGAGGTACGGTTCGCGCTGCGGGCCGGGGCCGTCCTCGGTGATCTCGATGCGCAGCGTCCCCGGCGCCGGCAGGCGCACGGCCTGACGGGCGATCGCGCAGTAGCGATCGAACTCGCCGGGCGCGAGGTGGGCGCAGCCGAGGTTGACGCTCATCGTCAGGTCGCGCCGGCCGGTCTCGCGCTGCCAGCGGGCGAGCTGGGTCGCGGCCGTGACCAGCGACCAGGCATCGACCTGTCCGGCGAGGCCGCTGCGCTGCAGCGCCGGCAGGAAGCCGGCCGGTGCCACCAGCCCGCGGCGCGGACTCTGCCAGCGCAGCAGCGCCTCGAAGCCGAGCAGCCGGCCGTTCTCCAGCTCGACGATCGGCTGGTACCAGAGCTCAAGCTCGTCGCGCAGCCGCGCCTGTCGCAGCTCGCTCTCGATCTCCAGATCGGCGAGCGCCTGCGCGCCGAGCGCCTCGGTGTGGAACACCAGCCCGGTGCCGCCCGCCAGCGTGCGCGCCTGCACCAGCGCCTGCTCGGCACGCGCGAGCGCGGCCTCGGGCGCCGTGGCCTTGCAGTCGGCGACGCCGGCGCGCAGCCGCGCCTGCAGTTCGAGGCCGTCGGCGCGGATCGGCGCATCGAGGCTGGTGACCAGGCGCGCGTACAGCGCCTCGATTTCGGCCGGGGTGGCACGCGCCGTGGTCAGCAGGAAGCGGCCGCCGGCCAGCGGCTGCAGGCGATCGGCATCGTTCAGCACCGCGCGCAGGCGTTCACCGGCCAGATCGAGCACGTCCATGAACTGCCGGGTCGGCAGCGCCGCGGCCAGCCGCTCCAGGCTGCCGAGTTCGAGCACGGCCAGAAAGCGCGGCAGGAACGGCACCGGCAGCTCCGGCAGCGCGCCGCCGGCGGACCCGGC
>NZ_DAOLKE010000251.1:0-5317 GCF_035331805.1 Plasticicumulans sp.
CCGCGCCCCTTCCCGCTGCCCTGCCGGAGCGGCTCCGGCAGGGCATTTTCTTGCGCCCCCGGCTGCAACTGCGGAGTCTGCGCACCCCCGGCACCCGGTTCGCGGGGGATGCGCCGGGGCGAGGATGCTCAGCTTTTGCGTCCGCCCGGCTTGCGCGGCACCGGCTTGCGGGCCGCCGGGCGCTGGCCGGGGACGGCCGGGGTGGCGGGGGCGGACTTGCGCTGTTCGCGGGCTTCCTTGCGCGCGGCGAGCTTCTTCTCGCGGTCCTCGCGGCGCGGGCGGTGGTACTGCTTCTTCTGCACGTGGCCTTCGGGTTCGTAGGGGTTGACGTTGGCCTTGAACTCGATGCGCACCGGCGTGCCGTGCAGCTTCAGCACCTTGCGGAACAGGTTGACGAGATAGCGGCGGTAGGCGTCCGGCACGTGCTCGACGCGGTTGCCGTGGATGACGATGACCGGCGGATTGCTGCCGCCCTGGTGCGCGTAGCGCAGCTTGATGCTGTGACCATGCACGAGCGGCGGCGCGTGCTGGGCGACGGCGTCCTCGACGAGGCGCGTCAGCTCCGGCGTCGACAGCTTGCGGGTCGCCGCGCCGTAGGCCTGCTTCACCGACGCGAACAGGTCCATGACGCCCGAGCCGTGCAGCGCCGAGATGTAGTGCGTGGTCGCGAAGTCGATGAATGACAGGCGGCGCGCCATTTCCGAGCGCACGCGGTCGCGCGTCTCGATGTCGAGCCGGTCCCACTTGTTGACGGCGATGACCAGCGCCCGGCCGCTTTCGAGCGCGTAGCCGAGCAGCGTCGCATCCTGATCCGAGATGCCCTGGCGCGCGTCGAGCACCATGACCACGACGTGCGCCTCCTCGATCGCCTGCAGCGTCTTGACGACGCTGAACTTCTCGATCGCCTCGTCGACGCGTGAGCGCCGGCGCACGCCGGCGGTGTCGATCAGCGTGTAGCGCGTGCCGTCCTTCTCGAAGGGCACGGCAACCGCGTCGCGGGTCGTGCCCGGCAGGTCGAAGGCGAGCACGCGCTCCTCGCCGACGATGCGGTTGATCAGCGTCGACTTGCCGACGTTGGGCCGCCCGACCACGCACAGCCGGATCGAACCGTCGTCGGCGCCGAGCGTGGTGCGGGTGAGCTCGCGCGTCTCGCCCTCGGGCAGCGCGGCGCTGACGGCTTCGAGCACGCGCTCCATCAGTGAATGCACGCCGCGCTGGTGCGTGGCCGAGATCGCCCACGGTGCACCGACGCCGAGCGAGTGGAAATCGGCGAGCGCGCTGGCGAGGTCGAGGTGCTCGGTCTTGTTGACGACGAGGTACAGCGGCCGGCCGGTGCGGCGGATCTGCGCGGCGATCTCCTCATCGGCCGCGGTCAGGCCGGCGCGGCCGTCGACCATCAGCAGCACGGCATCGGCCTCGTCGATGGCCTTGACCGCCTGCTGCGCGATCAGCGCATCGATGCCTTTGGCCTCGGCACCGACGATGCCGCCGGTGTCGACGACCAGATACGGGCTCGGGCCGATCTTGCCGAGCCCGTACTGGCGGTCGCGGGTCAGGCCGGGGAAGTCCGCGACCAGCGCATCGCGCGTGCGCGTGAGGCAGTTGAACAGCGTCGACTTGCCGACGTTGGGACGGCCGACGAGGGCGATGACCGGGAGCATGCTGCGGTCCTCCGTAAAAAACGAAGCCGGGCCACTCGGGGCCCGGCGGGGAATGACGAGGATCGGAAGGGCTGGGCTCAGCCGCCGCCGGGGCGGTAGCCGGCGAGCTTGCCGCCCTTGCCGTACGCGAACAGCATGCCGTTGCGCACCAGCGGCGTGCCCATGATGCCCTTGCCGTCGAGTTCGACGCGCCCGACCAGCCGGCCGGTGTTCGCGTCGAGGAAGTGGATGTAGCCCTCGAAGTCACCGACCGCGACCACGCTGCCGGCGGCGACCGGGGCGCTGAGCTTGCGCCCGGAGAGATCGGCGTTCTTCCAGAGCGCCGAGCCGCTGGCGCGGTCCAGCGCCCAGACCGTGTCATCGGCAGCGGTCACGAACACCTGCTGCGGCGAGACATCGAGACCGGCGTAGGTCGAGATGTCGCGGTTCCACAGCGTCGAGCCGTTGCTGAGGTCGATCGCGGTCACGGCGCCGTGGAAGGGCGCGATGTACAGCACCGAACCGGCGATGCGCGGCTCGGCATCGACATCGACCAGCCGGTCCATTTCCGTCTTGCCGCGCGGCGGTGCCAGCGTGCGCTCGAAGACCGGCCGGCCGGACTTCAGATCGAGCAGCAGCAGCCGGCCGTTGTCGAGGCCGGCGATCGCGATGCCCTGCCCGATCAGCGGCGCCGAGGCCCCGCGCAGCGACAGCAGCGGCACGCTGGCGGCGTAGTTCCACAGCTGGCGGCCGCTCGCGGCATCGAACGCGAAGAAGCGCCCGTCGGCGACGCGCACGAGCACGATGCCCTCGCCGATGCGCGGCGGCGCGAGCACCTCGCTCGATACCTGCGCCTTCCAGGCGACGGCGCCGTCGGCCTGGCGCAGCGC
The DNA here is from genome assembly GCF_035331805.1 of Plasticicumulans sp. Lineage (NCBI taxonomy): Bacteria > Pseudomonadati > Pseudomonadota > Gammaproteobacteria > Candidatus Competibacteraceae > Plasticicumulans > Plasticicumulans sp. The sequence goes on from NZ_DAOLKE010000251.1 coordinate 2,531, forward strand.
GACGATCTCGCCCTTGCTGCTGCCGACCACGACGATGCCGGCCCCGGCCCCGACACCGCCGCTGATGGCGAGATCGGTGTCCCTGGTCCAGCGCTTGTTGCCGGTCGCGGCATCGATGGCGGCGACATCACCGTCGCGCGCGGCCGCGTACAGCGCATCGCCGTCGAAGGCCGGCTGCAGGCGCACGAAGGCCTTGCCGGCGCCGTCGCCGATCGAGACGTCCCAGACGCGCTGGATCGAGATCGGATTGGCGATGCTCACGAGCTCGGCCGGCGGCGCCGAGTTGTCGGTGCCGATGGCCCAGGAGGTCAGCCAGCTGCAGCCGCTGGACAGTGCGGCAAGCACGGCAGCGGCGGCGAGGCGGCGCAGCGGCGTCGGAACGGAGGCGGTCATCACTTCGGCTCCTCGGCTGGCAGGTTGTCGAGCTTCAACTGGATCAGCACGCTGTTCTCGGGGCCGGCGGCGGCGAGCGCGGCCTGCCAGGCACTGCGGGCGGCCTTCAGGTCGCCGCGCGCGAAGGCCAGGTCGCCGCGCAGTTCCTCGCGCTCGGGCGCAAGTCCGCTGCCGCCGACCTTGTCGAGGCGCTGCGCGGCCTCGTCGAAGCGCTTCTCGGCGATCAGCAGCCGCGCCGCGCGCAGGTTGGCGATGCTGACGAGTTCCGGCGACGGCGCGTGCTGCGCGGCCCAGTCGAGGCTCGCGAGCGCGGCGGCCACATCCCCGCCATCGAGCGCCGAGCGCGCCATCGCCAGTGCCGCCAGCGCGGCATAGGCCGAGTCGGGTTTCTCCGAGATCAGCGCCTGGCCGCGCGTGCGCACCTGCTCGGCGTCCTTCTTCGCGAGCGCCGCCAGCACGCCGTCGTAGACCAGCGAAGCCTGCTCGGAGGTGCCGGACTGGCGCTGCTGCCACCACTGCCAGCCGAGGATGCCGGCCAGCGCCAGCACGACGCCGGCCAGGATCGAGGTGGCGTTCTGGCGCCACCAGTCGCGCAGCGCCTCGACGCGTTGTTCCTCGGTTGCGTAGTCGTCCATCGCCATGTCGGGATTCAGCTCCGCCGCCGTGCGGCCGGGTAACGGGTTCGGGGAAGGCTCAGAGGCCGAGCCGCGCGGCCAGCGCCGCGGCGATGCCGCCCTGCGCCAGGGTTTCCTGGGCGGCGTCGGTGCGCAGCGACTTCAGGCCGACGCAGGCTTGCGCGGCCTCCTGCTCGCCGAGCACCAGCGCCCAGTCGGCACCGGACTTGTCGGCGCGCTTCATCTGATTTTTGATCTGGCCGCCGCCGGCGTTGAGCTGCAGGCGAAGCTGCGGCAGCGCGTCGCGCAGGCGCTCGGCGAGCACGAGACCCGCCGCTTCGGCCGCCTCGCCGGCCATGACCACATACACCTGCGGCTGCGTGGCGGCGGCGATGTCATCGCGACCTTCAAGCAGGCCGAGCAGGCGCTCGATGCCCATCGCGAAGCCGACGCCCGGCACCGGCCTGCCGCCGAGCTGCTCGACGAGGCCGTCGTAGCGGCCGCCGGCGCAGACCGTGCCCTGGGCACCGAGGCGGTCGGTGACCCACTCGAACACGGTCTTGGTGTAGTAGTCGAGCCCGCGCACCAGCCGCGGATTGAGCTCGTAGCCGACGCCGGCGGCATCGAGCAGCGCGCGCAGGCGCTCGAAGTGCCGCGCCGATTCGTCGTCGAGGTGATCGGCGAGCACCGGCGCGGCGTCGACGAGTTCGCGCATCGCCGGGTTCTTGGTATCGAGGATGCGCAGCGGATTGCTGTCGAGCCGCCGGCGCGCGTCCTCGTCGAGCAGCTCGTAACCGCTCCTCAGGTGCGCGACCAGCTTGTCGCGATAGACGCTGCGACAGGCCGGCGTGCCGAGCGAGTTCAGCTGCAGGCGCACGTCGGCGAGTCCGAGCCGCTGCCAGAAGCGTGCGGTCATGCAGATCATCTCGGCATCGATGTCCGGGCCATCCATGCCGAAGGCTTCGGCGCCGATCTGGTGGAACTGCCGGTAGCGGCCCTTCTGCGGGCGCTCGTGGCGGAACATCGGCCCGGCGTACCAGAGCCGCTGCTGCTGGTTGTGCAGCAGGCCGTGCTCGATGCAGGCGCGCACGCAGCTCGCCGTGCCCTCGGGGCGCAGCGTCAGGCTGTCACCGTTGCGGTCGGCGAAGGTGTACATCTCCTTCTCGACGATGTCGGTGACCTCGCCGATCGAGCGGCAGAAGAGTTCCGTGGCCTCGACGATCGGCGTGCGGATCTCGCGATAGCCGTAGCCGGTGAGCACGTCGCGGATCAGCGCCTCGAAGCCGGCCCAGCGGGCGGCATCGGCCGGCAGCAGGTCGTTCATGCCGCGGATCGCTTGCAGGTTCTTCGCGCTCGCCATCGTGTTCGCTGTATGTGGGGAAGGTCGGGAAGGGAAGGTGTCGGGAGGAATGCCGGGCGGCAGCCGCTTCAGCCCGGTTCGCGGCCGAGCGTGAAGCGCGCGACGGAACCGCGCTTCGGCACGTAGACCCCGGAGTCGACGAGGCTGTCGTCAAGCCGGATCGTGACGTGCTGCGCGTGACCGAGCTTCATGCGAAACGGCGGCCGACCAGTGATCGACTGCGGGCTGCCCGGACGCAGCGTGCCCTGGAACAGCAGCTTGCCGCCGGCATCGCGCACCTCGGCCCAGCTGTCGGCACTGGCCTGCAGTTCGATCCGCGACTCGGCCGGAGCCACCGGGCCAGCCGGCGCTGGCGCAGCACCCGCGGCCGGCGACGGCACGTTCGCGACCGGCAGGGGTGGCGTCGTCGCCGCCGCCGCC
>NZ_DAOLKE010000252.1:0-5294 GCF_035331805.1 Plasticicumulans sp.
ACCGATCCGGCGCATCGCCGCCGCGGTCTCGCACGGCGTGCCGTGGCCGCGGCGCAGCGGCCGTGGCGAGCTGAGCGCCTCGGCGGCGAGCCTGCTGCGCTTCGCCGGCAACCGCGCCCGCACGCGTCAGGCCACGGCGCTCGATGCCATCGACCTGATCGCCGCCTTCGTGCTCGACACCCACGGCCACGAACGGCAGATGGAGAGCCAGGGCTTCGAGCTGCAGCGGCTGCGCGCCGCCTTCGCGGCGCGTGAGGACGAAGCGGCGCTGCACGGCACCGGCAGCGGCAGCGGGGCGCCTTCGTCTGTCGCCGGCGCCGGCGCCGGCGCTGACCATCCGCTGTGCCGGCTGCGCTGCGACGACGAAACCCGCTACGTGCTGCGCCACGCGGTGAATCTCGCGCTCGGCGCCCGCCGGCACGCACCGCCGATCCTGACGCTGCGCCAGATCCTGTACGCGCTGCTCGAAGCCGGCAGCGGCGACGGGCCGGTGGTGACGGCACGGGGTCTGCGCGCCAGTCTCGATGACTTCTATCGCCCCGGCCTCGGCGACGAGGTCGCCGCCACCGGCACGCAGCCGGACTGGCCGCCGCCGCCGTTCGCGGCCGGCGAGCCGCTGCCCGAGGTCTGGGTCGAGGTCACGGGCGTGCTCGATCGCGCCGTGCGCTGGTGCGCTGGCGATCCGCTCGAACTGCCGGCGCTGGCACTGGCGCTGGTCGCGGAAGCCTCCGATGCGGCCACCCGCGCCTTCGCGCCGCTCAAACCGCTGACGCAGGCCGGCATCGGCGAGCGCTGGCTGGCGGCGCTGCATGCCGGGGCGGTCACGGCCGGTCGCGATCCGTCGCGCTACGAGCAGTGGCTGTACGGCGAGCACCGCGCCGCGCCCTCCGGCGTGCTGCCCGATCTCGGCCGCCCGCGCGATGCCGGCGACGACTGCCTCGACGTGCGCCGCTACGCGCTGGCGCTGGCGGCGACCGCGGTGGCGCGCGACACCGCACCGCCGCTGGCGATCGGCGTGTTCGGCGACTGGGGCGCCGGCAAGAGCCACTTCATGGGGCTGATGGAGCTGGAGATGCGCACGCTCGCTGCCGGCGGCGATGCGCGCTTCCACCGCCATGTGCTGCCGGTGTGGTTCAACGCCTGGCATTACGCCGATGCCAATCTGTGGGCGAGCCTGATGCAGGCGCTGCTGGAGGCGGTCGCCGGGCATTTCACGGCGGGCACGGAGCCGGGCGAGGACGCCGATTTCACCCGGCTGCTGCGCCGGCTCGATGCCGCCAGCAGCGGGGCGGCGCTGGCCCGCACCGAACTCGCCGCGGCCGAGCGCAGCGCCGATGAGGCCAGAAAGCAGTTCGAGACGGCCCGCGATCAGGCGCAGATTCAGGAATGCGCCGTGCAGGCCCGGCTGGCCGACCTGTTTCAGGAACTGCTCGCCGGCCAGAGCGGTGCCAGCATCGGCAAGGACCTCGCCGATGAGCTGACGGCGCTCGGGTTCGACGAACTGGCGAAGACGGCCGCGGCCGCCGGCAATCGCTATGACGCGATCCTCGCCACGGCGGCGCAGGCCGAAACCCTGACCGCCGATGCCCGCGCGTTCTGGCTGGCGCTGCGCCAGTGGCAATGGATCGATGCCGGCCTGTTGCTGGCGATCGCAGCCGGCGGCGGCGCGCTGATCTGGGCACTGCATGCCGAGGCCGTCGGGCAAATGCTCGGTGCCGCGATGACGGCGAGCGGGGCGGCGGCGGCCGCGCTCGGCTGGCTGCGCCAGCGCTTCGGTGCGCTGGGCCGATTGCGCGAACGTCTGGCCGGCATCCGGCAGAAGCAGGCCGAAGCCGCTGCCAGGGCCGCGCTCAGCGAGCCGGCGAGGGCGGCCGAAACCGCCCGGCGCGATCTGGAAGCCGCGCGCCAGCGCCTCGATGCAGCCCTCGCCGCCCGCCAGCAGGCCACGGCTGCCGTGTCGGAATCCTTTGTTTCGGCCCGCATCGCCCGCTTCGTCGAGCAGCGGCTGAAGTCCGGGCTGTATCGCGAGCAGCTCAGTCTGGTCTCGACGATCCGCCGCGACCTCGACACCATCGCGCGCTTCCTCGGCCAGCAGTCCCGGGAGCGGGCGCAGCAGGAGGCGCAGGCGCGCGAACGTCTGGCAGGTCTGGGTCTTGGCCACAAGGCCACGCCGGCGCTCGATCGCATCGTGCTCTACATCGACGACCTCGACCGCTGCCCGCCCGAGCGCGTCGTCGAGGTGCTCGAAGCCGTGCATCTGCTGCTGGCGATGCCGCTGTTCGTGGTCGTGGTCGGCGTCGATGTGCGCTGGGTATCGGCGGCGCTGTGCCGGCGCTACCGCGGCCTGCTGGTCGGCGAGCGCGGCGCTGCGGCGGGCGCGCACCCGACCGCGACGCCGACCGATTACCTCGAAAAGATCTTCCAGATCCCGTTCCGGCTGCCGGCCATCGACGCCGTGCCGGCCCGCCGCCTGCTCGGCACGCTGACCGGCGTGTCGCTGCTCGCCAGCGGCCTGCGCATCCCCGGCCCGGCCGTGCGCGTGCGGCCGGATGCGAGCGATGCAGCGTCCCGTGCTGCGGTCCCGGCCGGTCCAGACACGCCGGCGGTCGTCACGGAGCGTCCGCACAAGCCGGCGGATGCGGGCGCCGGGGCTGCCGGGGCCGAAGCCCCGCAGGCAGCGGAGGCGCAGCACGAGGCCGGGACCGCGGACGAGGCGCGTCACACGATGATCGCCGTCGCGCTGAGCTTCAGTGCCGACGAAGCCGGCTTCATGGCCCGGCTGCTGGCCACGCTCGGCGGCTCGCCGCGGCGCGTGCGCCGCTTCGTCAACAGCTACCGCGTCTACAAGGCGGCGCTGCGCGATGCCGAGCTGCGCGCGCTGACCGAGGGCGGCGGCTACCGCGAGGTGCTGACGGCGCTGGCGCTGCAGATCGGCCTCAACCCGCATCTCGGCCGCCTGCGCGAAGCCCTGCTGCACCGGCCCGGGGACGACGGGCAGGTTCAGGCTCAGGCGCCGGCGCGCGTGCCGGAGATCGGGCTGGACCCTGCCCACCGCGCCCGGCTCGAAAACGCCCTCGACGCGCTGAGAGCCGACGGCGACACGCCCGAGCGCGAACGCCGGCGCCTGCTCGACCTGCTCGATCGCCCCGACATCGCCCGCTTCAGCTTCGCACCGGCGCAGCGCTGATACCGATCACCGCTTCGCTTTTCAGCCCATCGTCCCGCGTGGGCATGGGTATCTACACAAACCGGCAATTCCCGCGGGCAACGGGTCTCGGCACCAAGGCTTCGGTCTCCCCTCTCCCCTTGCGGGAGAGGGGGCGGGGGAGAGGGGGACGCTGGCAGCAGCGCCAGCCGCTGGCCCCCTCTCCCCAACCCCTCCCCCGCGAGGGGGGGAGGGGCTGAAAAGCAAAGCGCTCTGGTGTGATCGGTATGAATCGCGCTGAAGCACGCTGATCCGCGCCGGCCGGCCGTGGCCGGCAAGCCGTTGAACCTTCTGCCCGGCGCAGCGTTCGGATTGCGCATGACCACACATCCGGCAGGAATCGCGGTCGTCATGGCCTGCACGCACCGATCCGCAGCGCGTGCTCCGGCCCGCAGCGTCCGCCCGCCTGCCCTTGTCCACGGTCTGCCGGGGCCGATGACCGGACCCGTCGCCTGCGCCGCCGCCTCGATGCGGCGGCGCACCGTCAGCGAAGCGCCGCGCACGCTGCCCGTCCCGGGGCCGGCCGGAACGCGCAGCGGCATTCGCGTCCGCAGGGTCACGGCCGAGGGCCACCGACCCGCCACCATGACTGCCGCGCACCCGTTGCCGTGGCCCTTCGCCACGATCCGTCAGCCGGGGCAGCCGCAGTCGAAGGAGTGAGGATTCGCCATGAGCCAGATCGTTTCTGCCGTGTATGCCACCCACGCCGATGCCGAGGCCGCGCGTCAGGCGCTGATCGTCGACGGCTTCGAGGCCGCCGAGGTCCACATCACCTCGCTCGCCACCGGCGACGACACCACCCCGTCCGCACAAGGCGGCGGCGTGCGGGGTTTCTTCCGTTCGCTGTTCGGACTCGAACCCGAGCATCCGGAGGTCGAGCGCTACGTCGCGGCCGTCGACAGCGGCCGTACCGTCGTCAGCATCGAGGTCGATGACGACGAGGCGCTCGCGGCGCGCACGGTGCTGCTGCGCTACGGGCCGGTCGACCTGCCGCCCGGCGAGGGCTACGTGACCGATGCCGACCGCCTGCGCAACGGCGATGCCGAGTCCGAGTACCGCACGACGATGCCGTTCGGCGAGAGCATCTGCGCCGGCGCGGCCGGGGCGGCCGGCGAGCCGGGCGCGCGCCCGGGCACGACGCCGATCCCCGAGTCCGAAACCGAGGCGCGGCTCGCGACCCCGCCCGGCCTGCGCGAATCCCCGGCCCTGGCGCCGGCCGTGCCGCCGGCTTCGGTCTATGAGGATCCGCTGCTGAGCGAGGACCCGTCGCGCACGCAGCCCTTCGTGCCGGTCGTGACGCAGCGCGTGCTGCCGGACCCGCTGCTCGACGAGCCGCGCCCGACCGACCTGTACGCGGCGCGCGATGCGTCGATCGAGACCGGCGAGCGGGCCGCGGATGCCGTCTACAGCGGCGCGGCGCACGAGCACGAGCCGGTGCTCGCGCCCGATGCGCTCGATGAGGGCATCAGCCACGCGCCGGGGCTCGAAGAAACGCCGCCGACCGATCCGGCGAGCGTGGTCGGGGGCTCGATCGCCGAGGACCAGCATGAACCGCCGCACACGGTGCCGCCGCTGGCGCCGATCGTGCCGCCGGTCGCGCCGATCGCAGCGCCGCACCAGCCGGAACGTCGCCGCCAGCCGCGCTGAGCGATCTGCAGGGGGCCTGCATGGGGCCTGATGTCTGGTTTGCGTGCGTTCCGCTTCCGGTCGATGCGCGCGTGCCGCGACGGCCGGTTCCGCGGAACGGGTGGGCAACGGCGACCCTGCGGGGCCGGTCGCCGTTGTCTGCCGATCCGGGCCGCCTGCAACCGCAGCGGCCTGACCCGGCCCCGCGTCGACCGGAGCCCAGGCCATGACCGCCCAGTCCCTCGGCACCGTGCTGCTCGGCGCGGCGCTGATCCACTACCTGATCCTGCTCGCGTGGTTCGCCGTGTTCACCGGCGCCCACGACGCGCTGCACCGCCTGCACGGCCGCTGGTTCCGGCTGCCGGTCGAGCGCTTCGACGCCATCCATTACGCGGCGATGGCCGGCTACAAGCTCGGCGTGCTGCTGTTCTTTCTGGTGCCGGGGATCGCGCTGAAGCTCTGG
>NZ_DAOLKE010000253.1:0-5261 GCF_035331805.1 Plasticicumulans sp.
AGTGATGGAAGAGTTTCTGCCGACTTCCGGCCAGAGCCCGGAGGACTGACCCGCTCCGGGTCGTGGCTGGAAACGGCGAGCCGCAACCTCGACCTGATCGACCTTGCCCGCAAGATCGAAAGCGAGGGGCGCAACGCCACTGCGCAGGAGCAGGCGCAGCTCGCGCTATATGTCGGCTTCGGGGCCAGCGAAATCCGCAATCGCATGTTCCCGGTTCCGGGCGAGTATCTGCGCCGGAACAACCCAAATCGCCTGATCTTCCCGGAGGCCGTAGAGGCCGGCCGGTGGCGCAGCCTCGCCGAGCGCGCCGCAGCACTGCCGGAGGATTGGCAGCGGTCGATTCTGCAGGTCACGCAGTACCAGCACTTCACCAGCGAGAACATGATCCGCTCGATCTGGTCGGCGCTGCAGCGGATCGGCTTCACCGGCGGCAAGGTGTTTGAGCCCGGCACCGGCATCGGGTCGTTCCGCATGCTGATGCCGGAGTCCGTGGCCAGCACCTCGAAGTTCACCGGCATCGAGTTCGACGGACCCACCGCGCTGATCGCGCGGCTGCTGTCGCCTGAGCAGAACATGCTTCACGGCGACTTCATCAAGCACCGGCTGCCGGATGACTACTTCGATGTCGTGATCGGCAACCCGCCGTTCTCGCAGACGCAGGTGCTTGCTGACCCGCGCTACCAGAAGCACGGCTTCATGCTGCACGACTTCTTCTTTGCCAAGTCGCTGGACAAGCTGCGCCCAGGCGGCGTGCTGGCATTCGTGACCAGCAAGGGCACGATGGACAAGAAGAGCGACCGCGCGCGCCGGTATCTCGCTGATCGTGCCGACCTGCTGGGCGCGGTGCGCCTGCCGTCCACGGCGTTCGAAGGCAACGCCGGCACGAGTGTCGTCACCGACGTGATCTTCCTGCGCAAGCGCGCGCCGGGCGATGCGGAAGGCGGCCTGCCGTGGCGCGATGTCAGGGCCGTCGAGACCAAGGACGGCCCGGTCATCATCAACGAGTATTTCGCCGACAACCCCGACATGGTGCTCGGCCAGAACCGCATCAGCGGCAACACGGACGACGAAGGCCGCCGAATCAACTCCAACGGCATGGGCGGCGAGAAGTACACGGTCGTCAGCTACGACAAGACGCCGGCCGAACTGGATGCCAGGTTTGCGCGCGCCGTCGAGTCGCTGCCGGAGGCCGTATACCGCCCGCATGGGCAGGATGCGCAGAGCCTGCGCACCGAGACCGCAAAGGCCGACTTCGACCCGGCCGTCAAGCGCGAAGGGGTCGTCTACGTCAAGGACGGCGAGTTGATGCGCGTCAAGGATGGCGTCGGCGTGCCGCTGTCCGGGCTGCTGCCGAAGCTGTCGGCGAAAGACACGGCATGGCTGAAGGACTATTCCGGCGTGCGCGATCTGGTGCGCGAGGCGCAGCACGCGCAGATCACGGACGGGGAGTGGCAGGACGCATTGAAGCGGCTCAACGCTGCTTACGACGACTTCGTGAGCAAGCACGGGCGCTTCACGGCGTTCCGGCTGATCACCAGAAAGAGCACGGACGAGGACGGCAACGTCATCGAAAAGCAGTCGCGCGTGTACATCAACCGCCGGCTGATGATCGAGGACTACGACAGCCCGATCGTCACGCAGCTTGAATCCATCGACGACGATGGCGTCATCAGCAAGGGGCCGTTCCTCAAGGGCCGGTCCATCAACGCACCGAAGCCGCGCGATGTGCGCACCATCGGTGACGCGCTGGCGGTGTCGCTGGACGAGATCGGCCGCCTTGATCTGGACGACATCGCGAGAAGGCTGCGCATCAGCCGCGATGATGCCATCGATGCGCTTGGCGACCAGGTGTTCCGCACGCCGCAGGGCGAGATGCAGATGGCGGACGAGTACCTGTCCGGCAACGTGGTCGAGAAGCTGGCCGAGGCCATCGAGGCGGCGCGGCTGGATGATTCGCTGCGCCGCAACGTGGAGGCGCTGGAGAAGGCGCAGCCGGAAAGGCTCGGCCCGTCGCAGATTGGCGTGAAGCTCGGGGCGTCATGGGTGCCGGCCGAGCACGTCAACGAGTTCGCCAGCATGATCGGCGCCGGCTACGTGACGTTCGACCCGAAGACGGAAAGCTGGGCAGTCGAAGGCGGCAACAAGCGCAGTGACCGCAAGGTAGGCGCCGAGTACGGCACCGCCGCCCGGTCTCCGTCTGAACTCCTCGAAGCCCTGCTGAACAGCCGGTCGATCAAGGTCATGAAGACCGTGCCATCCGATACCGGCAAAGGAACGAAGAACGTCGTGGACGCGGAGGCGACGACGGCGGCCAACGAGATGGCCGGGAAGATCAAGAGCGCCTTCAAGTCGTGGGTGTGGACTGACAGCGAGCGCGCCGCCGCGCTGGTCGAGACGTACAACGACCGCTTCAACAACATCGCCGGGCGCCGGTTCGACGGTAGCCACCTGACGCTGCCCGGTGTGAGCCTGCGGTTCAAGATGCACGCGCACCAGTTGCGTGCGATCTGGCGTCAGATCGTGTCCGGCAACACCTATCTGGCGCACGCGGTCGGGGCCGGCAAGACCATCGAAATGATCGCGGGCGCGATGGAGCAGAAGCGGATCGGGCTCATCAGGAAGCCCATGTTCGTCGTGCCGAATCACATGCTGGAGCAGTTCGCCAACGAGTTCATGGAGTTGTACCCGCTGGCAAACATCATGGTCGCGGACGACAAGAACTTCAGCGCCGAGCGCAGGAAGGAGTTCACGGCCGCCGCGGCGCTCAACAACCCCGACGCCATCGTCATCACGCAGAGCGCCTTCGAGCGGGTCGGCGTGAAGGAGGAGAGCATCAAGCCGATTCGAGACGAGATTCTCGACGATCTTGAGGATGAACTGCGCCGCACTGCCAAAGACAACGAATCCCGCGTGCGCCGCAGCCAACTGGAGCAGCAGATCGAGGCAACGAAGCAGCGCTTCGACAGCATCCTGTCGGCCGGCCAGAAGGACAACGTGATCCCGTTCGAGGATCTCGGCGTTGACATGCTGTACGTCGATGAGGCGCACGCATACAGGAAGCTGGACTTCCACACCGCGCAACAGATCAAGGGCATCGACCCGAACGGCTCGCGGCGCGCGCTGGACATGTACGTCAAGACGCGCGTGCTCGATCGCGCCCGCCCCGGCCGTTCGTTCGTGTTCGCGTCCGGAACGCCTGTCACCAACACGATGGGCGAGTTGTACACGGTCATGCGCTTCTTCGCGCCGGACACGCTGGACCGCGACGGCACGGCAACCTTCGATTCGTGGGCGCGCGCCTACGGCGACGTGGTTCCGGCGCTGGAGCAGAACGCCAGTGGCAAGTACGAGGTCGTCGATCGCTTTGCGCGCTTCGAGAATGTGCCGGAGCTGATGGTGCGCGTTCGCCAGTTCATGGACGTGCTGCAGAGCGAGCACCTGGGCGCCGTGGTGGAGCGGCCCGACATCGAGGGCGGCAAGCCGCAGTTGATCATCGTCGAGCCGACGGCGGCGCTGAAGCAGTATCAGGAAGGGCCGCTGTCGATGCGTCTGGCCACGTCCAGAGCATGGAAGCCGAGCTTCAACGAGCCGAACAACCCGGACCCGGTGCTGGCCATCATCACCGACGGGCGTTTTGCCGCGACCGATCCGCGCTTCATTCCGGGCGGCGAGGTGCGGCCGGGCGAAACCACCAAGATGGACCGGGCGGCGGACGAGATCATCGCCGAGTACCGGGCCACGAGCGGAAACGTCTACGTGGACCGTGATGGCAAGCCGATGCCGGTCAAGGGCGGCACGCAGATCGTGTTCTACAACGTCGGCTTCGGCGCGGCGTCCGGAAAGAAGCGCGGCTTCGATGCACGCGCGGCCTTCACTCGCCGGCTGGTTGCCGGCGGCATCGCTCGCGACCAGATCGCATGGTTCGATGATGCCGACACCGATGCGAAGAAGGAGGCGATCTTCAAGGCCATGCGCGCCGGCACGCTGCGCGTGCTGATCGGCAGCGCCAAGAAGATGGGCACCGGCGTGAACGTGCAGAACCGCCTGACGGCGCTGCATTACATGGACCCGCCGTGGTATCCGTCCGATGTCGAGCAGCCGCACGGGCGCATCATCCGGCAGCGCAACCAGAACAAGGTCGTGCGCATCAAGTGGTACGCCACCAAGGGCGGCTACGACGCGACCATGTGGCAGATGGTCGGCAGGAAGCAGCGATTCATCGACCAGGCTTTCAGCGGCGACAAGACGCTGCGCAGCATGGACGATCTTGGCGAGTCCAGTCAGTACGAGCAGGCCGCGGCACTGGCTTCCGGAGACCCGCGCGCCCTGCAGCTTGCCGGGCTGCGGCAGGACGTGGAGCGGCTGGAGCGGCTGCACTCGGCGCACGCGAACGAGCAGATCAAGGCGAAATCGGCGCTGGCCGAGGCTGAGCGCGGCGAGAAGAACGCCGCGAGCCGTATCGAGATTTACCGCCAGATGCTGAAGGTCATCGGCGGCGAGCACTTTACTTTCAAGGGCGGCAGCGTCGGCCGGCAGTCGTTCGATCGTTACGGCGAGTTCGGCGACGCCGTGAAGGTGGCGTTCAACAATCTGGTGCGCGAAGAGGCGTCGAGCCCAACGCAGGATGAGCACCAGCTCGCCACCGTCGGCAACGGCCTGAAGATCATCGCCATCCATGACTGGCAGCCGGGCAACGACAAGGAGGTTGGCGTAAGGAGGCTGATGCCAACCGGCTGGTTCGATGTGTCCGTCGATGTGGCCGGTCGCAGCCTGTCAGTCGGTCGCTACCGCGGCATGGGCGAGGATGTGGACGGAACCGGCCTGACGCGCAGAATCGTCAACGTGATCAACAGCGTTGACGCCGATTTACGCGCGGCGGAAAGCGCGAGACAGTCACGCAAGGAGGATGTGGCGCGGCTTCGCAAGAAAGTGGGCGCGCCGTTCGAGCATTACGCCGAGATGCTGGACAAGCACGCGGCGCTGAAGGAGCTGGAAGACGAGTTGCGCAACGAGGGCGCGGCGGCTGCGCAGCAGGCGGCGGCAGAAGTTCAGCCGGAGGGAGATACGCCAGACCCCGGCCCGGAAACCCGCTTCTCCCGCGGCGCAGCCGTCGCCACTCCCGGCACTCGCGGCATGCCAGTCTCGCAGGTGCGTCGCCTCGCTAACAATCTGGCGCGCACGCTCGGCATCAATCCGGACAGCATCGTCGTGCACGAGACCACGCCGGACTTTCTGTCCGGTGCCGGGCGCGTGAAGGGTGC
>NZ_DAOLKE010000254.1:0-5254 GCF_035331805.1 Plasticicumulans sp.
GTGCGGCGCAGGCACAGCAGCACGACGAGCGGCTGCGCCGGCTCGCCGAGCCCGAACAACAGGTCGAGCCACGCGCGCAGCAGCCGCCGCTCGGCCGCGCCCAGTCCCCAGTACTCGCATTCGATGTCGTAGCGCAGCAGCAGGCCGCCGCCACGGCCGGCGAGCGCCGCGGCGAGCGTGCTTGCGTCGGGCGCCGTGGCTGCAGGCAGCCCGAGCGCGTGCACGAGGGCGGCGTACAGCCCGTCGAGGCCGAGATCGGGTTCCCAGCGCAGCGGCCAGGGTTCGAGCGCGGCCAGCAGCTCGGCCGCGCGGCGCACCGGCTCGGGCAGCGGCTGCGTGCGGCCGGCGATGCGCAGGTGCGCGACGAAGCCGTCGTGCCAGTCGCGCTTGTCGCCGTCGATGAAGAACACGAGCGGCGCGCGCGGCGGCAGCGCGGCGCCGAGGGTGCGGTACAGCGTCGCGCAAGCGGCCGTACGGTCCAGCAGGCAGAGCAAATCGCGGGGATCGGACCCCGCGGCCGGGGTCGTCGCCGCGGGATCGAGCGCCGGCCACACCGCGCGCAGCACCCGCGCCGGGATCATCTCGGCGGCGACGCCGCCGGCCTCGGTCGCGACGAGGCCGGCAAAGCGCCGCTCGCGGTCCAGCCAGACGCCGCCGCCGCTGAAGCCGGCAGTGATCCGGATCGCTGCGTTCACGGTGTTGCGGGCGCTGCTGTCGAGCAGCGTGCGGCCGTTGGTGCGCGGGCCGAGCCGCGTGCAGCGGGTCGGGATGCCGGCATCGCTGCCGTCCGGCAGTCCCCAGGTCCAGGCGTCGCCGTCGCCGGTCCACCGCCAGCCGTCGGCCGTGAAGTCCGCACACGGCACGCCCGGTGCCGGTGCGTCGAGGCGCAGCACGGCGATGTCGACCCGTCCGCTGGGTTCCTCGGCTTCGTCCGGCCGGCGGTTGCGCTGCCAGCCGCCGTCGGCGACGCACGCCGTGTAGCCGGCGGCCGGCGCGGGGCCGAACGGAAAGTTCACGCGGACCGGTCCGGCGGGCGGCTCGTCGCGAAACTGCGCGTCGGGACAGCCCAGCGCATCGGCCACGACGTGCGCGCAGCTCAGCACGTGGCCGCCGGGCCGCACGTGCAGGCCCACGCCGACGTAGCGCCCGCCGGCCGTGGCGATGCGAGCGACCGGCCCGAGATCCCTTTCGTCCACAGGGGCGTCCCCGGCGTGGATTCAGCGCTTGCCGTAGCGCTTGCGCGGCACCGGTTCGGCCCGCTTCCAGTTCAGCTTCACCGCGAAGTTCGCCTCGCTGCCGGCCTTGGCGATGACCGCGCCGGCAGCAGCACTCAACTTGATCCCGAACTGCACCTCGACCTGATCGGGTCGAGCCGTGAGCCCGCTCAGCGTATCAAGCACGGCATCGGCAAGTGGCTGCAGCCGGGCGAGGGCTTCCTGCACGCTGCGCGGCAGCTCGCCGGGGTCCGGCGCGCGGCTGACCGGCCGGAAGCTCAGGCCGACCAGATCATCTTCGACCTCGGCCGGCACGCTTTCGCCGGAAGCCAGCGTGAACACCACAATTTTCGTGTCGCCACTGCGCATTGTCGGAACCTCCCCGGGCGGCCTGCCGCGGTGAGTCAGGCACGCGTGCAGCGGTTTCGCAAGGCGTGGACGGCCGGGTGTCGAGTCGGCAAGGGTTCAGCGACTGAGCGACCCCGAGCGCGTGCGCGTCGCTCCGCGCGGGCCGGTCGTCGTGCTGCTGCCGCTGCAGCTGCCATCGGCGCAGCCCGCCTCGCCCTGATGCGTGGACGTCCGCCCGGCCGGGCCGGTGCGCGTGACGCTGCGCGAGCAGCTGCGGTCCGCGCAGCTGCCGGAGGCATCGACGCTGCTGCTGCCGTGCGGGCCGCTGCTGCTGCCGTGGCGGGTCCACGCGACGGCGTCGGCGAGCGGCACGCCGGCGAGCAGGGTGGTGAGGGCGAGGCTGACGAGGGCGGTGCGCATGGCGGGCTCCCGGGATGCAGGCAGGGAAGGGACAGGCCGCTCCCATCCTGCCCTGACGGTGTGACGGCTGCGTCGTGCGCAGGTCACGACTGGTATCGGGCTGCCGGTGCCGCTTCGACCGGACACCTCCGGCTGCCGCCCGGCCGGTGCGACCCGGCGACTACGCTTTCCGCATCCCGGCGGCCGGTTTTCACGGCGGGTTGCCCGGGCAGCTCGTGGTCAACAAAAAAACCATGCGAACTCATGACTTTGGGCCAGTTCTGGTACAATGATGGCGCTGGTAAAATGGTCTTACCACTTAGGAGAGAAGATGAACGATACCACTGGCGCCGCCCGCAGCGCCCCGCCGCGCGTCGGCCTGTTCGTGACCTGTCTGGCCGATACGATCCGGCCGTCGGTCGCGTTTGCGACCGTCAAGCTGCTCGAAGACGCCGGCTGCCGGGTCGAGGCACCGGCGAGCCAGACCTGCTGCGGCCAGCCGGCCTTCAACTCCGGGGATCGCGCCGATGCCCGCGCCCTCGCCGAGCAGACCATCGCCGCGTTCGAGGGCTTCGACTACGTCGTCGGGCCGTCGGGCTCGTGCCTCGGCATGCTGCGCCACTATCCGGAGCTGTTCGAGACCGGCAGCCCCTGGCACGCGCGCGCCGAAAAGCTGGCCGCGAAGTGCTTCGAGATCACGTCCTTCCTCGTCGATGTGCTTGGCGTCGAGCGCGTGCAGGCGCGCTACGACGGCACCGTCACCTACCACGATTCCTGCTCCGGCCTGCGCGAACTCGGCGTCAAGGCGCAGCCGCGCAAGCTGCTCGCCACGGTCGAGGGCCTGACGCTCACCGAGATGAACGAGAACGAGGTCTGCTGCGGCTTCGGCGGCACCTTCTGCATCAAGTATCCGGACATCTCCAACCGCATGGTCACCGAGAAGGTCGCCAACATCCGCGCCAGCGGCGCCGGCACGCTGCTCGCCGGCGATCTCGGCTGCCTGATGAACATGGCCGGCAAGCTCAAGCGCCAGGGCTCGGACGTGCGTGTCTGGCACGTCGCCGAAGTGCTGGCCGGCATGACCGACGGCGCGCCCATTGCGGACGCCGCCCCGAGCCGCTGAAGCCCCGGAGCCCGAGCCATGCAGATCACCAGTCCCCGTTTCAAGCAGAACGCCCACGAGGCACTCGGCGATGCCGCGCTGCAGCGTGCCCTCGGCAACCTCAAGGCCGGCTTTCCGGGCAAGCGCGCCGCCGCGGTCGCGCGCATGCCCGAGTTCGAGCAGCTGCGCGATGCCGCGCGCGACCTGAAGAACCACATCCTCGAACACCTCGACTTCTACCTCGAAACCTTCGAGGCCAACGTCAAGCGCCGCGGCGGTCACGTGCACTGGGCGCGCGATGCCGAGGAAGCGCGCGCGATCGTGCTCGACATCTGCCGCAAGGCCGGGGCGAAGACGGTCACCAAGGGCAAGTCGATGATCACCGAGGAGATCGGCCTCAACGATCACCTCGCGGCCAATGGCATCGAGCCGATCGAGACCGATCTCGGCGAGTACATCATCCAGCTGCGCGGCGAGCACCCGAGCCACATCATCGCGCCGGCGATCCACGTCAACCTCGACCAGGTTTCCGACGCCTTCCACGCCCATCACGGCAAGTACGGCAAGACCGAGCGCCAGACCGAGCCGCGGGCGCTGATGAACGAGGCGCGCGAGATCCTGCGCGACAAGTTCATCGCCGCCGACGTCGGCATCACCGGGGCGAACTTCTGCATCGCCGAGACCGGCACGACGGTCATCGTCACCAACGAGGGCAACGGCGACCTGACGCAGACGCTGCCGCGCGTGCACGTGGCCGTCACCAGCATCGAGAAGGTCGTGCCGACGCTGGAAGACGCCACGCTGCTGCACCGGCTGCTGTCGCGCTCGGCGACCGGGCAGGAGATCGAGGTCTACGGCACCTGGTCCTCCGGTCCGCGCCGGCCCGAAGACCCGGACGGCCCTGCCGAGTACCACGTCGTGCTGCTCGACAACGGTCGCTCGAACATGCTCGGCAACGAGTTCCGCGAGATGCTGCGCTGCATCCGCTGCTCGGCGTGCATGAACCACTGCCCGGTGTACGGCGCGATCGGCGGCCACGCCTACGGCTGGGTGTATCCGGGGCCGATGGGTTCGGTGCTGACACCGGCCTTCATCGGCGTCGAACAGGCCGGCAACCTGCCGAACGCCAGCACCTTCTGCGGGCGCTGCGAGAGCGTCTGCCCGGTGCGCATCCCGCTGCCGAAGCTGATGCGTCACTGGCGCGCGCGCGAGTTCGAAAAGCACCTGACGCCGCAGGGCTTCCGCTTCGGGCTCGGCGTCTGGGCCTGGCTCGCGCGCCGGCCGAAGCTGTACCGGCTGGCCACCCAGGTGGCGACGCGCGTGCTGAAGCCGCTCGGCGGCAAAACCAACCGCATCGGCTCGCTGCCGCTCGCCGGCGGCTGGACGGCGTGGCGCGACCTGCCGGCGCCGCAGGGCAGGACCTTCTTTGAACAGTGGAAAGACCGGCAGCAGGCCGGGGGTGCGAAATGAGCGGGCGTGAGGCGATCCTCGGCAACATCCGCAAGGGCCTCAAGCGCAGCGGCCCGCTGGCGGGCACGGCGCTGGAGCTTTGTCAGACGCGGCTGCGCGAGCACCGGCCGAACCTGATCCCGGCGCGCGCGCAGCTGCCGCACGCCGGCCAGGTCGAGCTGTTCGTGCAGATGGCGCAGGAGGCGTCGGCAACGGTCGCGCGCGTCACGGATCGCGCCGCCGTGCCGGCCGAGGTCGCGCGCTATCTGGCCGACACCGGCTTCGCCGCCGAGGTCATCGTCGCGCCGGATGCGTCGATCGCCGGCCTCGACTGGGCCGCCGCCGGTGTGGCCACCGAAGCCCGTCACGCCCGCAACGGCGACCGCGCCACCGTCGCACCGGCCTTCGCCGGCATCGCCGAGACCGGCACGCTGATGCTGCTCGCCGGCCCGCAGAGCCCGACGACGCTGAACTTCCTGCCCGACGCGCACATCGTCGTGCTCGATGCCGCGCGCATCGTCGGCCCCTACGAGGACGCCTGGGCGATGCTGCGCAGCGAGCGCGGCGAGGGCTGGATGCCGCGCGTCGTCAACTGGATCACCGGCCCGTCCCGCTCGGCCGACATCGAGCAGAAGCTGCAGATGGGCGCACACGGCCCGATCCGGCTGCACATCGTGCTGATCGGTGACTGAGCGGGAGCTGCCGTGAACGACGCGGGCGCCGTCCGGGAGGGCGGCGCCCG
>NZ_DAOLKE010000255.1:0-5253 GCF_035331805.1 Plasticicumulans sp.
TCGAAGCGCACGTTCAGCAGGAATTCGCGCCGCCGCGCCTGCAGGCGAACGTCGATGTCGATGTCCAGGGTCGGGCAGCCGGCGGCGGACATGGCGGACTCCTTCATCGGAAAGGCTTTCAGTAACGCGGCGTCAGCAGGCGCGCCGACGTGACGAGGACTGCGATGCAGACCACGGAAATCAGCAGCACCAGCGCGTTGGCGCGGGCCTGGTCGCCGGCCTGCACGGCGTCGTAGACCGCCATCGACAGCGTCTGCGTGCGCCCCGGCAGGTTGCCGGCGATCATCAGCGTCGCGCCGAACTCGCCGAGGGCGCGCGCGAACGCGAGCAGCGTGCCGGCGACGATGCCGCGCATCGCCACCGGCAGCGTGACGCGGAAGAACACGCGCGCCTCGGTGTCGCCGAGCGTGCGCGCGGCGTTCTCCAGCGTGCGCTCGACGCCCTCGAAGGCCGCGCGCGCACTCTTGAACACCAGCGGGAAGGCGACGATGGTCGCGGCCAGCACCGCGCCCTGCCACGTGAACATCAGGCGCAGGCCGAGCTGCTCCTCCAGCCAGGCGCCGAGCCAGCTCTGGCGGCCGAAGGCGACGATCAGGTAGTAACCGAGCACGGTCGGCGGCATGACCATCGGCAGCGTCAGGATCGCGTCGAGCGTGTCGCGCCCGAAGAAGCGCCGGCGCGCGAACGGCAGCGCGATCGCAACGCCGAGCAGCACCGCGAACAGCGTCGCGAAGCCCGCGACCTTCAGCGACAGCCACAGCGGCGTCCAGTCAGCCCCGTCCATCACCGTGCACGCCCTCAGGGTTTCGTGAAGCCGTAGCGCGCGAACACGGCCTGGCCGTCCGGCGACTGCACGTACCGCAGGAAGGCCGCTGCCGCGTCCTTCTCCTTGCTGCCGGCGACGATCGCCATCGGGTAGAGGATGGGCTTGGCGACCGGCACCGGGAACGCGACGCGCACCTTGCCGGCCTCGAGCGCGGCATCGGTCGCGAACACGAAGCCGGCCTCGACCTCGGCGCGGGTCACGTAGCTCAGGCTCTGGCGGACGTTCTCGGCGTAGACGTACTTCGGCTGCAGCGTCTCCCAGAGCCCGGCGGCCTCGAGCGCGGCCTTCGCGTAGCGGCCGTTCGGCACCGAGGCCGGATTGCCGAGCGCGATGCGCTGCACGGCGGGGCTGCCGAGATCGGCGAGCGACTTCGGTGCCTGCCTCGACTCGAGCGGCACGATCAGCACCAGCGCATTGCCGGCGATGCTGGTGCGCGAGCCCGGGTCGATGTGTCCGCCGGCCCCGGCCTTGTCCATGGTCTCGGCATCGGCCGACACGAACAGGTCGACCGGCGCGCCCTGCACGATCTGCGCGAGCAGCGGCCCGGAAGCCGCGAAGTTGAAGACGAGCTTCGTGTCCGGATGCGCGGCCTCATAAGCCTTGCCGAGTTCGGTGAAGGCATTGGTCATGCTCGCCGCGACCGAGACGGTCAGCTCGGCGGCCGTCGCCGGCAGCGTCGCGGCGAGCAGCAGGGCAGCGGCAGCCTTCGGGGGAATACGCCTCATCATCACGCTCCAGTCGGGGTTCCGGCCTGTCGGAAAGGCTTCATTGCGCTGCAGCACGTGTCGGGTTCGTCGGCATTGCGACACGAAGCCGGCCGGCAGCCCGGCGGCGGCAGACCCGGTTGCGACGATAAACGCCATGCTCCGAAATTTCGATATCCTGTTGGATATATCGATGGCGAAACGATGGCTGCATCACGGCCTCTGCCACCGGCTGCGCCGGTGTCCGGTCATCTCCAAGCAATCGGCATGCCTTTTCTGGATCGTCCGATGGAACTGGCACGCTGCCTGCCCGGTGATCCGGGCGCCTGCATCCTGCCGTCCTGCACGACGGATACGCAGCCACGGCGCCGATCGATGCCGCTTCCCCAACCCAGCAGGAGAACCCGCGATGAAGCTCAGCGCCCGCAACCAGTACACCGGCACCGTCTCCGAAGTCCGCAGCGGCCCGGTCAGCACCGAAGTCACGATCGCGATCAACGACGCCGACACGCTGAAGGCGACGCTGACCAGCGAATCCGCCGCTGACCTCGGCCTCGCCGCCGGCAAGCCCTGTGTGGCGCTGTTCAAGGCCAGCGCGGTCGTGCTCGGCACCGGCGAGCCGGGCCGGCTCAGTGCCCGCAACGTGTTCACCGGCACGGTCTCGGCCGTGAAGACCGGCGCGGTCAGCAGCGAGGTGACGCTGACCACGACCGGCGGCCTGAGCATCGCCGCGACCACCACGCAGGAAGCCACGTCCGAGCTCGGCCTCGTGGTCGGCGCGCCGGCGTTTGCGCTGGTCAAGGCCAGCGCGGTGATCGTCGGCGTCTGATCCGCCGCCTGCCGGCCTGTTTCCGGACCTGCGCCGCCGCGCCGGCGCAGGTCCGGCGCAGCAGGGCCTGCGAAGCGACTGCGAAGCCGGCGACTAGCGCCGCCGGCCCTCGCGGGCGATCGCCACCTCGGTCGCCTTGACCACGCCGATCACCTGATCCCCCGGGGCGAGCTTCAGCCGCCGGGCGCTGCGCGCCGTGATCACCGCGGTCAGCGGGCCGACGACGGTGTCGAGCTCGACCGCCGTCAGCACGGTGCCGGCCTCGAGCGCGACGACGCGCGCTTCGAGCTGGTTGCGGAAGCTGCTCGCGAGCAGCGCCTCGGCCGCCGCGGGCTTCTCGATCGCCAGCTCCGTGGCCTTGATCAGCGCCAGCACGTCCTGGCCCTCGGCCAGACGCATGCGCTGCAGGCTGCGGGTCGTGATCGCCGCCGTGACCATGCCGGCCTGGGTGTCGAGCTCGATCTCCGACATCACCGGGCCGCGCACGATCTCGACGATGCGCCCGGGCAGGCGGTTGCCGATGCTGAGTTCCTCGGTGTGCCGGAACTCTCCCTGTGTCTGAATCGCGTACATGTCCCCTGCTCCCCTCATCTTCTGCTTGTCATGGTCATCGCGCTGCCCGGATCCGGTCGCAGCGCGACCGGTCCGGCAACCTCGATGCGGCAGAGTCCGCGCACCAGCCGGGCGCTGCTCTGCCAGTCGTGTGCGGCAATGAGCCGCGGTGAATCCCCGGCCGGCAGCGGCATGCCGTCGACGCCGAGCGCCACCAGCACGTCCCCGCCGGCCGGGCCGTTGAACAGTTCGCTCCAGGAAAAGCTCGCGACGTAGCCATCCCGCCCGTGCGCATGCACGCAGACCCCGCCGCGCTCGCGCTGGCGATCGAGCTGCAGGCCGGCGAGTTCGAGCAGTGCCGTCAGCCGCACGCCCTGCCAGCAGCGCAGGCCGACGGCCGGGTCGAGGCTGCGGGCTGCGCAGCTCAATGCCCGGCGCACTACCGTATGCTGCACCAGCCCCTGCAAGGCCCCGGCATCGAGGCGCAGCGGTCGCAGCACCCGGCCGTCGAGCCGCAGTGCGGGTACGCGGACATCCGCTGCTGCCGGCATCACCGACGTCATGAAAGGCCTCCCGGTCCGGTTTTCTATATCCGTACCAATACAATAAATCTGCCATCGCTCATGCTGCATCGCATCAGGCTGAAACCGTTGACTTTCCCCGTCACAGGCCCGGCGCCGGCCCTGCCGTTGCGGCCGCCGGCAGCGATGTCGCGACTGCGACCGCCCGGGTCGCGTTTGTCGGCTTTGCGACGCGAAAACCCCGGTTCGCATGCGGTTTGCAGCGCGCGGAGCCGGCCGTGAGCCGCAGCCCTGCTGACTCAATGCAACTCGAAGGCCGTTTCTGGCTCGATCGCGGTGGCAAACCGTTTCTCGGGCCCGGGCGCGTTGCGCTGCTGGAGCGCATCGATGCCTGCCGCTCGATCGCCGAAGCCGCGCGGGCGATGGGCATGGGTTACAAGACGGCCTGGGATCTGGTCGATGCGATGAACCAGCTCGCCGAACAGCCGCTGGTCGTGCGCGTGAAGGGCGGCCGTCAGGGCGGCGGCACCGAGCTGACCGATTACGGCCGCAGCGTGGTCGCGACCTTCCGCGCGCTGGAGCGCGATTACGTGGCGATGCTCGAAACCCTCGGCGCCCGTTACCCCGGCTTCGGTGCCTTCGACGCCCATCCGCGCCCGCCGCGCCTGCGCACCAGCGCCCGCAACCAGTGGAGCGGCCACGTCACCGGCATCGAGCGCCACGGCTTCGGCGCGCTGGTCACGGTCGACATCGGTGCCGGCGCGCCGGTGCAGGCGGCGCTCAGCATGAACGCCGTCGAGGAACTCGGCCTCACCGACGGCAGCGAGGTGCACGTGCTGGTCAAGGCGACCGCGATCGGCATCGGCGTGGTCGCCGGCTGGGGCGGCAGCGGCGGCAACCGTCTGCACGGCGTCATCGAGCATCTGCAGCTCGATGCCGGCGGCGAGCGCGCGGAGCTGACGCTCGCAATCGCCGCCAGCCGCCACGTGCTCGCCATCATCGATCCGGCCATGATCGCCGCGCTCGGCCTGCAGGCCGGCGTTGCCGCCTGGGCGCAGTTCGAGCCGGCCGCGGTGATCCTCGCCGTCGGCGACTGAAACCCCGGCAGCCCTTTTCCCGGACGGCGATGGGTGCAAAGCTGCGCGCCCCGCCGAATCCATCCGCCGCGATCCGCCGCGAGGAGAATCCGCCTTGAGCACGGCCTGCACTCTCCCGGTCACGCAGTGCGACTGCATCGTCATCGGCGCCGGCGCCAGCGGCCTGCTGGTCGCCCGGCTGCTGGCGCGCGCCGGCCTGAAACTCGTCGTGCTGGAGCGCGGCGCCATCGGTCGCGAATCCTCGTGGGCCGGCGGCGGCATCCTGTCGCCGCTGTACCCGTGGCGCTACGACCCGGCCGTCAACGCGCTCGCCGGCTGGAGCCAGCGCGCGTTCGCAGCCCTCGCCGCCGGCCTGCATGCGCAGACCGGCATCGATCCGGAATGGACGCCGAACGGCATGCTGTATCTGGGCGGCCTCGAAACCGAAGCCGCGCGCACCTGGGCCGTCGCGCAGGCCGCGAGCCTCGAAGCCCTGACCCCGCCCGATGCCCGCGGCATCGAGCCACGCCTCGCCCGCCAGCAGCAGTGCGCGCTGTGGATGGCGCAGATCGCCCAGGTGCGCAACCCGCGGCTGATGCAGGCGCTCGCGCGCGAGGCGCAGCAGCTCGGCATCGACGTGCGCGAGCACGTCGAGGTGCACGGGCCGGTGATCCGCGGCGGGCGCGTGGCCGGCGTGCGCACTGCGGCCGGACGCTTCGAGGCGCCGCGCGTCGTGGTCGCCACC
>NZ_DAOLKE010000256.1:0-5194 GCF_035331805.1 Plasticicumulans sp.
GGTCGACGTGACCGATCGTGCCCACGTTCACGTGCGGCTTCTTGCGCTCGAATTTTTCCTTAGCCACTGCTGCTTACCTCATGAATTCCGGAAGGGCGTTCAGGACGCCTTCTTGATCACCGCCTCGGCGATGTTCGCCGGGGCCTCGTTGTACTTCGCGAACTCCATCGAGTAGGTCGCACGACCCTGCGTCGCCGAACGCAGCGAGGTCGCATAGCCGAACATCTCGGCCAGCGGCACCTCGGCCTTGACGATCTTGCCCGACGGCGAGTCGTCCATGCCCTGCACGAGGCCACGGCGGCGGTTCAGGTCGCCGATCACGTCGCCCATGTAGTCCTCGGGCGTCTCGACCTCGACCTGCATGATCGGCTCCAGCAGGGCCGGCCTCGCCTTGCGGAAACCTTCCTTGAAGCCCATGGAGCCGGCGATCTTGAACGCCATTTCGTTGGAGTCGACATCGTGATACGAGCCGTCGAACAGCGTGACCTTGACGTCGACGACCGGGAAGCCGGCCAGCACGCCGTCGGCCATCGCTTCCTGGATGCCCTTGTCGACCGCCGGCACGTATTCGCGCGGCACGACGCCGCCGACGATGCCGTTGACGAACTCGTAGCCCTTGCCGGCTTCCTGCGGTTCGATCTTCAGCCAGACGTGGCCGTACTGGCCGCGACCGCCGGACTGGCGCACGAACTTGCCTTCCTGCTCGACCGAGGCGCGGATCGTCTCGCGGTAGGCAACCTGCGGCGCACCGACGTTGGCCTCGACCTTGAACTCGCGCTTCATGCGATCGACGATGATTTCGAGGTGCAGCTCGCCCATGCCCGAAATGATCGTCTGACCGGATTCCTCGTCGGTATGCACGCGGAAGGACGGGTCCTCCTGCGCCAGACGGTTCAGCGCCAGACCCATCTTTTCCTGGTCGCTCTTGGTCTTCGGCTCGACCGCAACCGAGATCACCGGCTCCGGGAACTCCATGCGCTCCAGCACGATCGGCTTCTCGGGATCGCAGAGCGTGTCACCGGTGGTCACGTCCTTCAGGCCGACCGCCGCAGCGATGTCGCCGGCGAGCACTTCCTTGATCTCCTCACGGGAGTTCGCGTGCATCTGCACGATGCGGCCGATGCGCTCCTTCTTGCCCTTGACCGAGTTCAGCACCGAGTCACCGGAGCTGAGCACGCCGGAATAGACGCGGAAGAAGGTCAGCGTGCCGACGAACGGATCGGTCGCGATCTTGAACGCCAGCGCCGAGAACGGCGCGGCATCGGCGGGTTCGCGACTGGCTTCGCTGCCGTCATCGAGCGTGCCGGTCACGGCCGGGATGTCGACCGGCGCCGGCAGGTAGCGCACGACGGCGTCGAGCATCGCCTGCACGCCCTTGTTCTTGAACGCCGAACCGCACAGCGCCGGCACGATCTCGCCGGCGATCGTGCGCGAACGGATGGCCGCATGGATCTCGTCCTCGGAGAGCTCCTCGCCCTCCAGGTACTTGTCCATCAGCTCCTCGTTCGCCTCGGCCGCCGCCTCGATCAGCTTCTCGCGCCATTCGGCACAGAGATCCGCCAGATCGGCCGGCACGTCACGCAGCTCGAAGCTCGTGCCCTGGGTGTCGTCGTTCCAGTAGATGGCCTTCATCGTGATCAGGTCGACGATGCCCTCGAAGGCATCCTCGGCACCGATCGCGATCTGCAGCGGCACCGGATTCGCCTTCAGGCGATCCTTCATCTGCTGCACGACGCGCAGGAAGTTGGCACCGGCGCGGTCCATCTTGTTGACGAACGCGATGCGCGGCACACCGTACTTGTTGGCCTGACGCCAGACGGTTTCCGACTGCGGCTGCACACCACCGACGGCGCAGTACACCATGCACGCACCGTCGAGCACGCGCATCGAACGCTCGACTTCGATCGTGAAGTCGACGTGTCCGGGCGTGTCGATGATGTTGATGCGGTGCTCGGGGAACTGCTGCGCCATGCCCTTCCAGAAGCAGGTGGTCGCGGCGGAGGTGATCGTGATGCCACGCTCCTGCTCCTGCTCCATCCAGTCCATCGTCGCGGCGCCATCATGCACTTCACCGATCTTGTGGTTCACACCGGTGTAGAACAGGATGCGCTCGGTCGTCGTGGTCTTGCCGGCGTCGATGTGGGCGCTGATACCGATGTTACGGTAACGCTCGATGGGGGTTTTACGCGCCACGGTCGGAATCCTCGGGCTTACCAGCGGTAGTGGGCAAACGCCTTGTTGGCATCCGCCATGCGATGCGTGTCCTCACGCTTCTTGACAGCCGCACCGCGGCTCTCGGAAGCGTCGAGCAGCTCGCCGGCCAGACGACGGGCCATCGACTTCTCGCCACGCTTGCGGGCGGCATCGATGATCCAGCGCATCGCCAGCGTGTTGCGACGCACCTGACGCACCTCGACCGGCACCTGATAGGTGGCACCGCCGACGCGGCGGGACTTGACCTCGACGGCCGGACGCACGTTGTCGAGCGCCTGCTCGACGACGGACATCGCATCGTCCTTGCCCTTCTCGGTGATCGCGTCGAGCGCGCCGTAGATGATCTTCTCGGCGACCGACTTCTTGCCGCGCTCCATGACCATGTTCATGAACTTGGCCAGCATCTCGTTCCCGAACTTCGGATCCGGGAGGATGGTGCGCTTCGGAACTTCTCTTCTTCTGGGCATGGCTCGGGCTTACCTGGAAATCTGGAAACTCTGCGGAGGAACGGCGGCTGCCGGTCAGGACTTCGGACGCTTGGCGCCGTACTTCGAACGACCCTGACGGCGCTTCTGCACGCCCGAGGTGTCGAGGCAGCCACGGATCGTGTGATAGCGCACACCCGGGAGGTCCTTGACGCGACCGCCGCGGATCAGGACCACGGAGTGCTCCTGCAGGTTGTGGCCTTCACCGCCGATGTAGCTGGTCACTTCCATGCCGTTGGTCAGCCGCACGCGGGCAACCTTGCGCAGCGCCGAGTTCGGCTTCTTCGGGGTGGTGGTGTATACGCGCGTGCAGACGCCGCGCTTCTGCGGGCAGCCGTTGAGGGCTGGCACGGCGCTCTTTTCGGGCTTGCTGCTGCGCGGCTTGCGAACCAGCTGGTTGATCGTTGCCATTGCTACTCCTGAACCTCGAACACAAGACGACAGGCCGCAAGACCGCCCGCTGTCCGCCAAAGGCGCGGGATATTAGGGGCGGGTCTGTACCCTGTCAAGCTGAGCTGCGGAAAACCCCGGAAAAGTCAATGCGTTCCCGGAGCCCCGAAATGACACCGCCCCGGAGCGGCGACGGGGCCGTTCCGGGGCGGCGCGTGTGGCTTACTCCTCGGCGTGGCTTTCGCCGCCGGCGCTGTAATCGACGCTGCCGAATTCGGCGGTGCTGAACTCGGTGCCGAAGGACGAACCCGGGCGCGGCGTGGTGCGCCCGCCGCGACGGTCGGCATGGTAGGCGAGTCCGGTACCGGCCGGGATCAGGCGACCGACGATGACGTTCTCCTTGAGGCCGCGCAGGTCGTCACGCGAGCCGCGCACGGCCGCCTCGGTCAGCACGCGCGTGGTCTCCTGGAACGAGGCCGCCGAGATGAACGACTCGGTGGCCAGCGAGGCCTTGGTGATGCCGAGCAGCAGCGGGTGCCAGTGCGCCGGCACGCCGTTGTCGCCGCGCACGCGATCGTTCTCTTCGAGCACGCGCGTGCGCTCGACCTGCTCGCCCTTGATGAAGCGGGCGTTGTTCGGCTCGCTGATCTCGACCTTGCGCATCATCTGGCGAATGATCACCTCGATGTGCTTGTCGTTGATCTTCACGCCCTGCAGGCGGTAGACGTCCTGGATCTCCTTGACCAGATAGGCGGCGAGATCCCGCACGCCGCGCAGGCGCAGGATGTCCATCGGATTCGGCTCGCCATCGGCGATGACCTCGCCGCGCTCGACCTGCTCGCCCTCGAAGACGTTGACGTGGCGCCACTTCGGAATCAGTTCCTCGTGGGTGCCGCCATCCTTGTCGGTCAGCACCAGGCGCTGCTTGCCCTTGGTGTCCTTGCCGAAGCTGACCGTGCCCGAGATTTCGGCGAGGATCGCCGGCTCCTTGGGCTTGCGCGCTTCGAAGAGATCCGCGACGCGCGGCAGACCGCCGGTGATGTCACGGGTCTTCGAGGACTCCTGCGGAATGCGCGCGACGATGTCGCCGACGCGCACCTCGGCGCCGTCGGTGAGGTTGACGATCGCCCCCGGCGGCAGCGGGTACTGCGCCGGCAGGTCGGTGCCGGCGAGCTTCAGCGGCTGCTCGGCGGCATCGACCAGACGCACGGTCGGACGCTTGTCCTTGCCGAGCGAGCCGCGCGCCTTCGGGTCCAGGACCTCGAGGCTGGACAGACCGGTGATCTCGTCGGTCTTGCGCGTGACGGTCGAACCCTCCTCGAAGTCCAGGAAGCGCACGCGACCGTCGACCTCGGTGACCACCGGGTGCGTGTGCGGATCCCAGTTCGCGGCGATCTGGCCGGCCTCGACGCTGTCGCCTTCCTTGACCGTCAGCACGGCACCGTACGGAATCTTGTAGCGCTCGCGCTCACGGCCGTTGTCGTCCATGACCGTGACTTCGCCCGAACGCGACACCGCGACCAGGTTGCCGTCCTTGTTGGTGACGGTCTTCAGGTTGTGCAGGCGGATGCGGCCGCGGGCCTTGACCTGCACGCTGCTGACCGCCGCCGCACGCGAGGCCGCACCGCCGATGTGGAAGGTGCGCATCGTCAGCTGCGTGCCGGGCTCGCCGATCGACTGCGCGGCGATGACGCCGACCGCCTCGCCGATGTTGACGATGTGGCCACGCGCCAGGTCACGGCCGTAGCACGACGAGCAGACGCCGTAGCGGGTCTCGCAGGTGATGGGGCTGCGCACCAGCACCTGGTCGATGCCGGCGCTTTCGAGCACGTCGACCCAGTGCTCGTCGAGCAGCGTGCCGGCCGGAGCCACGACCTCGCCGCTGCCCGGACGGCAGACATCCTCGGCGACCACGCGCCCGAGCACCCGCTCGCGCAGCGGCTCGACGACATCGCCGCCTTCGACGATCGGCGTCATCAGCAGGCCTTCGCGCGTGCCGCAGTCTTCCTCGGTGACCACCAGATCCTGGGCCACGTCGACCAGACGGCGGGTCAGGTAGCCGGAGTTCGCGGTCTTCAGCGCCGTGTCGGCCAGACCCTTGCGGG
>NZ_DAOLKE010000257.1:0-5181 GCF_035331805.1 Plasticicumulans sp.
GGCCGCCGCCAGCACGCCGCTGCCGCCCGCGACGCCGGTGCCGTGGCGCGGCTACGGGCTGGCCTTCGCCGGCGTCATGCTCGCGACCGCGGTCGCGCACCTGATGACGCCGCGCTTCGAGCTGGCGAACCTGATCATGGTCTACCTGCTCGCGGTCGTGTTCGTCGCGCGGCGCGGCGAGCGCGAGCCGGCGCTGCTCGCGGCGGTGCTGGCGGTGCTCGCATTCGACTTCTTCTTCGTGCCGCCGCAGCTGACCTTCGCGGTCTCCGACACGCAGTACCTCGTCACCTTCGCGATCATGCTCGTCGTCGGCGGCATCATCAGCCAGCTCACCGTGCGCGAGCACGAGCAGACCGAGCACGCGCGGCTGCGCGAGCGGCGTACCGCGGCGCTGCACCGGCTGTCGAAGAACCTCGCCAGCCTGCGCGGGGCCGATGCGCTGCTCGATGCCGCCGTGCGCCACATCGCTGAGGTGTTCGAGGCCGAGGTGCTGGCGCTGCTGCCCGATGACGCCGGGCGCCTCACCGTGCGTGCCGGCTGGCACGCGAGCTTCGCGATGGATGCCAAGGAGCAGAGCGTCGCGCAGTGGGTGCACGACCTCGGTCGCGCCGCCGGGCTCGGCACCGCGACGCTGCCCTACGTCGATGCCGTCTACGTGCCGCTGCTCGGCAAGCGCGGCGCGGTCGGGGCGCTGCGCGTGAAGCCGGCGCTCGCCGAACGCCTGGTGCTGCCCGAGCAGATGCGCCTGCTCGAAGCCTTCGCGAACCAGACCGCGCTCGCGCTCGAGGTCGACCGGCTCGGCGAGGAGGCGCGCGAGGCGAAGCTCGCGGCCGAGACCGAGCGCCTGCGCAGCTCGCTGCTGGCGTCGGTGTCGCACGACCTGCGCACGCCGCTCGCGGCGATCATCGGCTCGGCATCGAGCCTCGCCGAATACGGCGACGGGCTCGACGCCGAAGAGCGCCGGGAGCTCGCGCTGAACATCCACGCCGAGGCCGAGCGCCTGAACCGGCTGGTCGCCAACCTGCTGCAGGCCACGCGCCTGGAGGCCGGCACGCTGACGCCGCTGCGCGAGGCCCATGATCTCGAAGCCGTGATCGGCAGTGCGCTGGAGCGCCTGTCGCGGGCGCTGGCCGGGCGGCCGTTCCATACCGACATCGCCGATGGTCTGCCGCTGGTGTCGATCGACGCGCTGCTGATCGAGCAGGTGTTCGTGAACCTGATCGACAACGCGCTGCGCTACACGCCGGCCGGCAGTCCGATCGAGCTGACGGTGCGGCTGGAGGATGGCGACGTGCGGGTCGAACTCGCCGACCGCGGTCCGGGCCTGCCGGCGGCCGCGCTCGGGCAGGTGTTCGAGCGCTTCTGGCGCGGCGCGCCGGACAGCCACCCGGGCGGCGCCGGGCTGGGACTCGCGATCTGTCGCGGCATCGTCGAGCTGCACGGCGGCCGCATCGAGGCGCTGAACCGGACCGGCGGCGGTGCGGTGTTCCGCTTCACGCTGCCGGTGGCCTTGCCGCTCGCGCTGGCCGATGCCGGGGAACTGCCGTGATCCAGCCGCCGAAGCCGGTGCTGCTCGTCGTCGAGGACGAACTGGCGATCCGCCGCTTCCTGCGCACGGCGCTGCGCGCGCAGGGCTACACGCTGTTCGAGGCCGCGACCGGCACCGAGGCGCTGACGCTCGCCGCCCAGGAGCGCCCCGACCTGATCCTGCTCGATCTCGGCCTGCCCGACCTCGACGGCCTCGACGTGCTCGGGCGCCTGCGCGAATGGAGCACGGTGCCGGTCATCATCCTGTCGGCGCGCGGTCAGGAGGCCGACAAGGTGCGCGGCCTCGACGCCGGCGCCGACGATTACCTCGCCAAGCCCTTCGGCGTGCCCGAGCTGCTGGCGCGGCTGCGCGTGGCGCTGCGCCACCGCAGCCGCAGCGGCACGGCCGATCCGGTGTTCACGGCCGGCGGCCTGAGCGTCGATCTCGCCGCGCATCGCGTCACGCGCGACGGCAGCGACATCCACCTGAGCCCGCGGCAGTTCCGCGTGCTCGCCGTGCTCGTGCGCCACGCCGGGCGCGTGGTCACGCAGCAGCAGCTGATCCGCGAGGTCTGGGGCGAGGCCTCAGACGCCACTTCCGATTCCGTGCGCATCGCGATGCACGGGCTGCGGCACCGCCTGGAGCCGGACCCGGTGCGGCCGCGCTGGCTCAGGACGGAGCCGGGGATCGGATACCGGCTGGTCGGGGAGGAAATCGCCGACTGAAGCAGGCAGGGCAGCACAAGGATCGTCGTACGCCTGTCGTGCTAACGTCTGCGCATTCCCGTAGCCGGAGCGCCACCATGTCCGAATCTCCTGCACGTTCGCCCCGCAGCGCCCGGCTGGGTCTGCGTGCCACCCCCGAGCAGGAAGCCCTGCTGAAGCGTGCCGCCGAAATCCGGCACAAGTCACTGACCGATTTCGTGCTCGACAGCGCCTGCCTGGCGGCCGAGCAGACCTTGCTGGATCAGCGGCTGTTCCGGATCAGCGAGGGGGAATACGCCGCGCTGCTCGAACTGCTTGACCGCCCGGCCGCGGACAATCCCGGCCTGCAGCAACTGTTCTCGAAGCCCGATCCCTGGCAGGCGGGCTGATGCCGGCGCCACCCGAGGCCCTGCAGGCCCATCACGCATGCACAGCATTCCGCTGCGGCCGGCCCGCGCTCGATGACTGGCTGCAGCGGCATGCGCTGCAGGCGCAGGGCAGCGGGTCGGCGCGAAGCTTCGTCGTCTGTGAGGCCGGACGGGTGATTGCCTACTACAGCCTGACGGTTGGCCAGATCGAGCCGGCCGCTGCACCGGATCGCATCCGTCAGGGCATGGGCCGCTTTCCGCTGCCGGTCGTGCTGCTGGCGCGACTGGCGGTCGATGGTGCGTATCAGGGGCGTGGCATCGGCGCCGCCCTGCTGCGCGATGCGATCCGCCGTTCACTGATCATTGCCGAGCAGGCCGGAGTGCGGGCGATGCTGGTGCATCCGCTCGATGAGCACGCTGCGCGGTTCTACGACGCTTGCGGTTTCGTGCCGGCACCATTCGGAGCGGGCCACCGGCTGTTGCTGCTGAAGGATGCCAGGCGGCTCATGGCGCAATGACCACATCTGCTGCGTGATTGTTATACAGCCCGGGATTCTGTTTAACAGCTGCCGTCCGCCCTCAGCCCGCGCGCACGACCCGCACCGCGCAGTACTTGAACTCCGGAATCTTCCCGTACGGGTCGAGCGCGTCGACGGTCAGCAGGTTGGCGGCGGCCTCGACGTAGCAGAAGGCCATGAACACCTGGCCGCGCATCAGCGCCGGGTCGGGGCGGGCGCGGGCGCTGAGCTGGCCGCGGCGGGTTTCGAGGCGCACCCGCAGGCCGTCGGGGCCGGGGTTCAGCGCGGCGTAGTCCTCGGGGTGCAGCGTCACGATGGCTTCGGGTTCGAGTGCATCGAGCACGCCGGCGCGGCGCGTCATGCTGCCGGTATGCCAGTGTTCGAGCTGGCGACCGGTGATCAGCACGCACGGGTAGTCGGCATCCGGGCGCTCGGCGGCCGGGATCAGCGCCGCCGGCACGAAGCGCGCACGGCCGGACGGGCGCGGAAAACGGTCCGTGAAGATCACCGGCTCGCCCGGATCGCCTTCGTGCAGGCACGGATACGTGACCGCGTGTTCGGCTTCGAGCCGTTCCCAGGTGATGCCGGCGATGCTGTCCATCGCCTGGCGCATCTCGTCGAACACCGCGCGCGCGTCCGGGTAATCCCAGTCCAGGCCGAGCCGGCGGGCGATCTGCTGGATGATCCAGAGGTCCTGGCGGGCCTCGCCGGGCGGGTCGAGCGCGGCGCGGCCGAGCTGCACGCGCCGGTCGGTGTTCGTGAAGGTGCCGGTCTTCTCCGGGAAGGCGCTCGCCGGCAGCACGACATCGGCAAATGCCGCGGTCTCGGTCAGGAACAGATCCTGCACGACCAGATGTTCGAGCGCGGCCAGCGCGGCGCGGGCGTGGTGCAGGTTCGGGTCCGACATCGCCGGGTTCTCGCCGAGGATGTACATGCCGCGAATCCGGCCTTCGAGGATCGCGTGCATGATCTCGACGACGGTCAGGCCCGGCACCGGATCGAGCGCCGTGCCCCACAGCCGCTCGAAGCGCGCCCGGGCTTCGGGGTCGTCGACGCGCCGGTAGTCCGGGAACACCATCGGAATAAGGCCAGCGTCCGAGGCCCCCTGCACGTTGTTCTGGCCGCGCAGCGGATGCAGGCCGGTGCCGGGCCGGCCGATCTGGCCGGTCGCGAGTGCGAGCGCGATCAGGCAGCGGGCGTTGTCGGTGCCGTGCACGTGCTGGCTGATGCCCATGCCCCAGAAGATCATCGCGCCGCGCGCCCGCGCATAGACGCGCGCGACCTCGCGGATCAGCGCCGCCGGCACGCCGCAGACCGGCGCCATCGCCTCGGGGCTGCAGCCGGCGACCTGCTCGCGCAGCCGCTCGAAGTCCTCGGTGCGCTCGCGGATGAAGGCTTCGTCGGTCAGGCCCTCGTCGATGACGGTGTGCAGCAGCGCGTTCAGCAGCGCCACGTCGGTGTCGGGCCGGAACTGCAGCACGTAGCGGGCGTGGCGCGCGAGTTCGGTGCGCCGCGGATCGATCAGGATCAGCGTCTTGCCGGCTTTCGCGGCCTGCTTCATGAACGTCGCCGCGACCGGATGGTTGACGGTCGGATTGGCGCCGATGACGACGATGACCTCGGCCTCGGCGCTCATGACATCGGCGACCGGGTTCGACACCGCGCCCGAGCCGATGCCTTCGAGCAGCGCCGCGACCGACGAGGCATGGCAGAGCCGCGTGCAGTGATCGACGTGGTTCGAGCCGAAGCCGGTGCGCACCAGCTTCTGGAACAGGTAGGCCTCCTCGTTGCTGCCCTTGGCCGAGCCGAAGCCGGCGAGCGCATCGGACCCGTGCAGGTCGCGGAGCGACAGCAGGCGGCTCGCAACGTAATCGAGCGCCTCCTCCCAGCTCGCCGGCCGGAAGCAGCGTTCGGGGCGCTCGGGATCAAAGCCTTCGAGCGACTTCGGCACGCCGTGGCGGCGGATCAGCGGCTGCGTCAGGCGCTGCGGGTGGCTGACGTAGTCGAAGCCGAAGCGGCCCTTGACGCACAGCCGGCCGTGGTTGGCCGGGCCGTCGCGGCCG
>NZ_DAOLKE010000258.1:0-5176 GCF_035331805.1 Plasticicumulans sp.
CCGTGCGCACCGGCCTCGCGCCAGTGGCCGGGCGGTTGCTGCGGTGCGCCGTCGAGGCCGGTGCGCACGGCATCGGCGAGCCACAGCCCGAGCGCCTCGACGCCGGCGCTGACGCGCGCGAGCCGTTTTTCGGCGCGCTTCGCCGCGGCCTCGGGATCGGCCGTCGCTTTCGCGGCCGGGGCCGGCGCAGCCTCGGCAGGAGTTGCCGGAGCTGCCGGGGCTGTCGCCGCGCGGCTTTCGCGCTTCGCGAGCCATTCGCCGACCCAGTCCGGGGTCTCGGCACTCGCGGCCGGCACGTCGGCGTGCAGCAGCATCAGGCCGAGGCCGTGCTTGCACGGGAACTTGCGGCTCGGGCACGAGCAGCGGAAGGCCGGCCCGGCGAGATCGACCTGGGTGCGGTACGGCGTGCTGCCGCTGCCCTGGCATTCGCCCCACAGCGCGCGGCCGTCGGTGGCGTAGTGCAGCCATTTCGCACGTCGCGCCAGCCCTTCGCCGGCTTTCGCGGAAGCCGGGTCGGGGGCGAGGGCGAGGATCTGCGGGCGCTTGTACGACGGGACCGTCAAGAGGCTACCGGCATGGCGGGAAGGATGGCCGGCAGCATGGACGATGAACGGCCGGTCTGCAGCCCGGGCGCCTCACGAAATCCGGGCGGCCACCCGAGGCGGCACGCCGGCCCGGCGCACGTGCCGCCGCCCGGCGGGCTCAGGACGAATGATCCGGCAGACGTTTGGCGCGCAGGCGCG
The DNA here is from genome assembly GCF_035331805.1 of Plasticicumulans sp. Lineage (NCBI taxonomy): Bacteria > Pseudomonadati > Pseudomonadota > Gammaproteobacteria > Candidatus Competibacteraceae > Plasticicumulans > Plasticicumulans sp. The sequence continues at coordinate 744 of NZ_DAOLKE010000258.1, forward strand.
CGAGCACGTCGGAGCTGCTCGGACCGCTGCCGATCAGGCCCGAAGCCTTGAGCTTGTCCTCCAGCGAACGCTCGCTGCTCTGCGTCTCGTGTTCGAGCTGCGTGGCGGCGTCGAAGCGCGCCGACTGCTCCTTCTGGCGCTGTTCGAGGCGGGCCAGCGAATCCATCGCCGTGGTCATGCGCGCGTTGGCTCCGGAGTGCGAGGACGCGATCTGCGCCTGCGCCTTGTGCACGGCGTCGGTCGCCTTGACCATCGAGGCGCGCTGCTTGAGCTTGTCGAGGTTGCCCTCGGCGCTGCGGATCGCGGTCTTGACGCTGTTCTCGCGCTGCGCGAACTCCTGCGCCAGCGACTGCTTCTGGCCGAGCTCGCCTTCGAGTTCGGCGATCTTGGCCGCGAGTTCGTCGCGAAGCTGCGCATCCTGCGCTGCCAGCGAGCCGTCCGGCGCCTCGCGCGCCAGCACCTGGCCGAGATAGCCCTCGTATTCGCCGACCTTGCTGCCGAGCGCGCGCACGTCCTCATCGGCGAGCTTGCGCTTGGCCATCAGCTTGGTCAGTTCGTCCTTGGCCAGGCGCAGATCCTCGCCGGCGTCGCGGATTTCCTGATCGAGGATGCGCATCGCCTGACTGTCGACGATCGCCTCGCCGACCTCGGTGGCACCGCCGCGGATCGCGGTGATGATCTTGCTGAAGATGCCCATGGATGTCCGGACCTCCGGAATAAGTCTGTCAGTCGGTCAGTCGGCGCGCTTCAGGTAGGAGCCGAAGGATTCGTAGACCTGCACGACGTTGTCGCCGAGGGTTTCGATTTCTTCGAGGATTTCCTCGAGATCCGATGCCGCGCTCAGCGCGCCGAACAGCTCGTAGTACTCGCCGTCAGGCATCGTGACGATGCCGAAGGTCGACAGCGGCAAAATCTTGTGCGTGCGCAGCAGCAGCTTGTTGAAATCGGCCGGATCGGCGACCTCGTCGACGCGCCAGAGCAGCGTGCTGACCAGCAGTTGCGTGCCGCCGGCGATCATGAACACCGGCAGGTCTTCCAGTTCCGGGAAGCGGATGCCGATGCACGGCTCCAGCCCCTCGATGCTCTCGACCTTCAGCCGGCCGGCGCGCACCGCGTCGGTGTCGGTCAGGGCCGCCAGCAGCGTCTCCGTGGTCCAGACGAATGAATTCGTGGTGTTACCCATCCCCGCCCTCCTGCGCTTGACGATGATCGGAACGATGCCCTTGCGCAACGCCAGCTCGCAGGCGCGCAGCGCCTCGCTCTGCTCCGGCGGCACCCAGACATCGCGCTTCACGTAGCCGGCGGCGCGCATGCGTTCGCGGAACGCGCGCTGGTAGTCCGCCGAGGTTTTCTTCTGTTCTTCCATCGTGCTGAAGGTCCGCCGACTGCGTGCGGCGAGGCTGCAGCCTCACCTGTAAGGATCGTAGCACCGGCAACGGCTGCTATCGTAGCCGGGTCAGACCGTGCGCTGCCGGAGACAGCCGGCACGGAAAGCTATAGTGCGGGCGCGCACCGCGCGCGAAAACCCCGGGGTGAATGTTGTCATGGGCCTGCTCGATTCCCTGTTCAAGCTCGGCAAGAGCCGCGTGCGCGAAGCCGTCAGCGGCCGCAAGCCCGAGCGCACGCTGCCTTCGGCGCTCGGTCTGCGCATCGGCGCCTCGGTCGAGTTCGACCTGCTGCCGGTGCGCATGAACGCCGGCGCCTTCCGCTTCGCGCTGCCGCGCACCGACGAACCGATGATCGTCACCGCGCAGGGGCGTTTCGAACTCGGCGAAGGCATGATCGTGCACCGCTTCTACAGCGACAGTTCGACGATGCTGCAACTGCTCTGCCGCGACCTGCCCGGTCTGGAGGACCAGGTCGAGGAGATCACGCTGTACGTGCCGCTGGAGAGCGCCTACCCCGAGAACCGCGAGCAGATCCACCGCTGGGTCGGGCCGCAGGGGCGCATCGGCGCGCCGGAGTTCCGCATCGCCGACGGCACGCGCTACCGGCGCATCTGGTTCGACGACGAGCCCGGCCCGGCCTCGCCGGTGCGCTACACCGAGGAAGTCTTCGACGAGCCCGACAGCTTCAGCCGCCCGCGGCGCATCGCGCAGGAGGCCATGCTCTACGGCCGCGAGGTCGCGCCGGGGCGCAGCGAATACCTGCTGCCGGCGCTCGAGACCACCGACGGCGAATCCTCGGTGACGGTGATGGTCGGCATCGACCTCGACCGCAGCGCCGTGCGGGTGCTCTGAACCCGCTCCGCCCGGCCGCCGCGCCGCGGCCGTCCGACAGACCTTTTCCACCGGAACTTCCTGCCCGCCATGAACTATCTCGTCGGCCTGCCCGCCTTCGCGCTGTACTTCGTGCTGAGCAGCGCGCTGCTCGCCGCCTACTGCGCCGCGTACACCCGCCTGACCCGCCACGACGAAATGGCGCTGATCCGTGCCGGCTGCACGCCGGCGGCGATCGCCTACACCGGCTCGATCCTCGGCTTCGCGCTGCCGCTCGCCAGCGCCGTCGCGCACTCGGTGGCGCTGCTCGACTGCCTGCTGTGGGGCCTGATCGCGCTCGGCGTGCAGTGCAGCGTCTATCTCGGCCTGCGCCGCTGGTGCATGCCGGACATCTCCGAGCGCATCGAACGCGGCGAGACTGCCGCCGGCACGCTGCTCGCGGGCGCCTCGCTCGCGACCGGCCTGCTGAACGCCGCGAGCATGAGCTACTGAAAGGGGCGGGACCGGCCATGAAACGCTCGAAGATGCTGAAACTCGTGCTGATGGGCGCCGCCGGCACGCTCGCCGCCGGCTGCGGCGACGATGCCGACGATGGCTACGACATCAGCGAGGATGTCACCGTCTACAAGACCGTGCAGGAGTGCGTGGACAAGGGCGTGTTCACCGAAAACTTCTGCCGCGAGAACTTCGACAAGGCGAAGGAACTGCACGAGAAGGTCGCGCCGCGCTTCACGGCGCAGTCCTCGTGCGAGGCCCAGTTCGGCCCCGGCGGCTGCGAGGCGCGCCAGACCGACACCGGCAGCGTCTGGCTGCCGGCCATCGCCGGCTTCATGCTCGGCCAGGCGCTCGGCAACCGCCGCTCCGAGGTCATCTACCAGCCGCTCTACAACAGCTATTCGTCCAGCGGTTCCTACGGTGGCGGTGGCGGTGGCGGCTACAGCTACGGCAGCTACCGCACCTGGAACAGCCCGGCACCGATCCGCCCGAACGCCTCCGGCTCGGCGCGCTTCGACACCGACGTGCTGCGCGGTGCGGCCAGTGCGCAGAAGCCGGCGTTCGCGCGCACGACCACGGTCGCACGCGGCGGCTTCGGTGCGCGCGCCAGCTCCGGTTCCAGTTCGTCGTCGGGCTTCGGCGGATGAAGCGCTTCCCGGTCGCGCCGCGCGCCGACTGGCAGCAGACGGCCGCCGACTGCGGCTTCCGCTTCCACACCATGTACGGCGAACCCTACTGGGACGAGTCGGCCTGCTACGCCTTCACGCTTGAGGAGATCGAGCGCGACCTCGAAGGACCGAGCGCCGAACTGGCGATGATGTGTCTCGATGTGGTCGACATCGCCGTGCGTGACGAGGCCATCCTGCACCGGCTGGGCATCCCGGCCGGACAGCACGACTTCGTGCACGACGCCTGGCGGCGCGGCGAAGCCTCGCTGTACGGGCGCTTCGACTTCGCCTACGACGGCCGCGGCCCGGCCCGGCTCTACGAGTACAACGCCGACACGCCGACCGCGCTGTACGAAACCGCGTATTTCCAGTGGGTCTGGCTCGAACAGGCACTGGCACGCGGGCTGATCCCGGCCGGCTGCGACCAGTTCAACAGCGTGCAGGAGGTGCTGATCGAGCGCCTGTCGCGCATGGCCCCGCCCGAGGGTCCGATGCACTTCACCTGCGCGCGCGACAGCGAGGAGGACCGCGGCACCGTCGAGTACCTGCGCGACTGCGCCGAGCAGGCCGGCATCCCGACGCGCTTCCTGTTCGTCGACGAGATCGGCGTCGACAGCAACGGCCAGTACACCGGGCTCGATGGCGAGGCGCTGCGCCACCTGTTCAAGCTCTACCCGTGGGAATTCCTGTTCCGCGAGGATTTCGCCCGCTTCCTGCCCGGATGCGATACGTATTTCATCGAACCGCCGTGGAAGGCGGTGCTGTCGAACAAGGGCCTGCTGGCGCTGCTGTGGGAGCACTTCCCCGGTCACCCGAACCTGCTGCCGACCTGGTTCGCCGACGACCCGCGCGCCAACCGCCTCGGCGCCAGCTACGTGCGCAAGCCCCTGTACTCGCGCGAGGGCGCGAACGTGCGCATCGTCGAACGCGGCCGCATCGTCTGCGACGAACCCGGCCCCTACGGCGCCGAAGGCCACGTGCTGCAGGCCCTGTGCCCGCCGCCGCGCTTCGCCGGCCGGCACGTCGTCATCGGCAGCTGGATCATCGGCCA